>CAISOH010000201.1 GCA_903887005.1 uncultured Bacteroidota bacterium
GGGAAGTGTTTATTAATCTCTACTCTAGAAAAGGAGCAACATATGAGGAAGTAATGGAGCAAATGACACATAGACATGCTCAACGAAATGCTGATATAGAACGTAATAGAGGTCATTGATAACCTGTTAAAGTAGAATTAAGTAATCCGAAAAAAACAAGTTACCAAAATGATCAACGACCAAACCCCAAGGGTAAATTTCAGCTGATGTCGCTGGAACACCGTCGCCGATACAACCTTTTATTCCATTACCTGCAATTGTTGATATAATACCAACAGAAGATACTCGTCTGATTCTATTATTGGCCCAATCTGCAATGTAAATATTTCCTGAACCATCAACAGCAACGCCCCCGGCTTCATAAAGCATCGCGGCTGTTGCTGGGCCACCATCACCACTGTAACCATAGATACCATTTCCGGCAATTGTTGTAATAATACCTGACGTGGATACTCTGCGAATTCTATACGCATCAGCAAAATACAAATTACCGCTGTTATCTATGGTAATTCCAATTGGTTCAGTAATCATTGCAGCAGACGCAGCACCGTTATCTCCGCTATAGCCGCATGTTCCATTTCCAGCAACTGTCGTAATAATACCAGATGGAGATATTTTGCGTATTCTGCATTTAGCAAATTCTGTAAAAAAAATATTTCCAGACGCATCCAGAATTAATCCTGATGGATGATCAATCAAAGCAGAAGTCGCAGGTCCGCCATCTCCACTTTCTCCTGATATACCATTCCCAGCTATTGTAGTAATAATACCTGAAGTAAATACTTTACGTAATGCAAATTCATCGGCAATATATATATTATGTGAAAGGTCAACTGCAACTGCTACAGGAAACATTGACGCTGCTGTTGCAACACCATTATCTCCGCTATATCCAGATAGCCCATTACCCGCAACAGTAGTAATTATCTGCCCATAAACCCCCATACCATTCAGCAGCATAGCCAAAAGCAAAATAAACAGTGGGTATGGTTTTCGGTTCATGCCTGAGTAAAGTTTATTAAAGTTAAATAAATAATTTATAAACAAAGCGGTTTTGTTCAAAATTGTTTTTGCAGCATGGGTGCCATTCATTAATAAAAAAGGAAACATTCCTCCCCGCAACCATCATAACAAATTATTTAATTATACGTAGAGACGGATTGCATCCGTCTCCGCCGCCCTGGTTTAAGTGTCCACACTTAAATCCCCCAATAAAACGAAGGATGTCCGGCAAAATCCTTGTTGTAGCCCCATTCAGTAAATTGCCCTCTCAATAATTGCACTGCTGCCTGCGCTACAGCTGCCGTCAGTACACCTTTTTCAGGTGTCAGACGGCTACTACAGCACCCACTCGTCCGCGAATGTTTCGCGGATGCACTTGCAGGGCGTTTGTAACGCCTGGTAAACGATGGTGTGGCACGCTTACAAAACCTCCCACACCTGTGCTGAAGATACGGTACGAATTGGTAGCGCACCTAACGGCGCGCAGGAGCGGTAGAATGTCTTTTTAGCTACAAACCGTTAGCCACCTATCGGGGCATTCCAACATTTCCAATATCCCATAACACAAAGGGTGAAGCCCTGAAATCTCATAGCATAGGGCAACGCCCTATGGATCGCGCCGGAGAATTCCAATCCCCAAACCCATATATCATTCCATATTAAATAAAAATAAATAATCCAAATAATTTGGAATTGTCAATAATAGTGTCTATATTTGTTCCTAAATTTGAATATTATGACAACAAAATTTAATATTATAATATCTCAATGCGCAAAAAAAACGCAACAGAGCGCAAAGAATGCGCAAGAATTTGAGCACAAAATTTTACTAACTAATTGGTTTTCAATATAAAACTGCGCAATAATCACAAAATAAAAAAATCAAACTAGAATTGAGCAATCATTCAAATTTAGATTATCCCATATGCATGAAAAGCCATAAAAAACACATGAAAGAAATCCGTGTAATCTATTAATCCGTTTAATCCGCGATTCAGACAAAAAAGACCAACGTACAGAAAACGTACAGATAACGTCCAGTTATTTTCAATCAAAATTAAAATAACTAATTGATAATCAACAAATATTGCTCCTGGGAGGGGAAATAAAAAAATTACTTAAAAAGTGTACAATTTAAAACTTATGATAATATTAAAGTCCCTACACACTAAACGATCCTATTGCAAAGGAGTTCATTTTCACATTGCCAAATTGTCAAATTGCCAAATTGCCGCATTGTCACATTTGCACCATCTCATGCGCGTTTATTTTATTTAACTCAAGCACCGTATAATCGCCACCCGGCGCCCGTTCAAACATAGGCAGGAATTTAGCGCCATATATCACCTGGTGGTAAGTATAGGAAGTCCGCTGCTGAACAATATTGGAGAAGTGGTCATCAAAAGCTTTTATATTTACGATTACTTCCATTTTAGTTGCCGCCACATCTTCCATTTTATAATGAAATAATGGGCTTTCTTCATTTATCTCATGTACAACGGTCCAGCTGAGGGCTAATGAATTGATCTTTGAAAGTTGTAATTTCAAAGGATAAAACTTTGTTACTGTTTTACCATTTTCCTGTTCATGCAACGCCAAAGTCAGATTGGCCTCTACATCAGTAAGGTGGTTATTTTTATAAGTTGCTAATCTGAACATTAGCGCCTTACCGTCTTTAAAAGGGGCTACAATTATGTTAGGACTAAAGAGCAGGTAAGCGCGTGGCCTTGAAAACCGTCCATAAATGAGGCCGGTTACCACTGCGAAGGATAATATACCAACCAATGATTCGATGGAAGCAATGGAATTGGTCATCATTCCCAATGGCGATACACGGCCATAACCTACTGTAGTGAGCGTTTGCGAACTGAAGAAAAAAGCTTCCATAAACTTGTCCACAAATGACTTCGCACCGTCAGCTCCCATTAGGTGCTCTACGCCGGTTAAAAAATAAAGCACCGCGAAGAACAAATTGATACTGGTATAAAACAGGAAAATACACAGCAGGAAATGGCTGCGTTTCATACGCAGCAAAGTATGGTACAGGCTGATGCGTTCCCATATGGGTATTCCCCGCTTGTGCAGGTTTGTGGAACCATCAGAATTGATAAGCCTGCCGCCCTCTACACTGCTGTTAGGCCCGAAACCTGTATTGTCAATATCCCTCAACCGCTGCCTGTAATTAGATACTGCCATATTTTCTATGTCTTACATATTCCAAAAATAGCGCAGCCAGGGTCAATACGACCATTAGCGCCCCGCCCAAAATTAAAGTTATTTTACCGGGAAAGAATATATTGCCTGCATAACGAATTGCTATAAACAATGAAGCAAAAACTATAAACTTGAGTAACCAGTTAATGTAAGGCACTAATTTCAAAGGGCTTGTATGCAGCAATTTTGCGGAATAAAACAAGTAAAACGCTGCCTGTAAATAAGTAGTGATAACAAAGCTCAAAGCGACGCCCGGCAATCCCAGCCATTTATATAAGGGATACATCAGTGCGCAGGCCAATACAAGATCGGCTACCGCCCCGATATTAATAATGGCGCCTTTATGCATCCGCTGCAATACGGTGGTGAAACTATAAGCCCTTACAGGCAGAACAAGCAGGGAAACCGCAAAAATGGGTATAGCAGGTAGGTATTTATCCCCAAACAGCAATACAAAAAGTTCCTGCCTGAAAAATAACAGGAAGAAAAAAACCGGGAAAACTATACAAGACAATACCCTGCCCGACTGGTTCATTAACCTGATAATACTGGTAGTTTCATCCTGTTTATGCCCTATGGCCAACTGCATCAATACAGCGCTTCCGGCAGCACTTAGTAATAAAGGTAACACCGGAATATTTTGAGACCCATTATAGTAAATCGCAGAAACCGACGCTGAAAGTACGAGCGAAATAACGAACTTATCAATCCAGCTAAACAGTATTTGTATAACGTCATAAAGGCCAAGGTGCAGCCAAAGAGAGCGAATCTTTGCAGGATCAAACGAATCTGTAAATACTTCTCCCCTGCTGCGCCTTACATTCCCGATAAAAATGAGGCAGTAAAACAGCAATCTTAATGCGGTAATTAACAGCAATGAGGTAAACAATACTTGTAAAGAAAAACCATTCCTGAGCGCATTCAAATGAATAAAACAAAATGCCGATGAATACAGGATACTTATAACAATGAGGCTTTTATAATCCCGGAAAACAATCAGGAAAGATTCTAAAATAACGGAAATTGAAAAACTGATAATAAACAGCAAGGGGATAATAAAAGTAATATCCAAAGCACTGTATTGAAGCATGGCAAATACGGCACTGAGCGCAACTACCCATAAACCATACAGCGTATAATGTTTAGCGTTTATGCGATTCAGAATGTTCATTAAAAAGCCTTTGGAATAAGTAATAGCCAACACATGAATGCCGAAGCATGCAAGCGGGTAAATGACATTCATCTGTATCCAGAAATGCTGGTAATTACCGTAAAGCTCCTGCGGCAAATGTTTGGAATACCAAATGACTACCAGCAGATTTGCCATTGAAGGGAAAAACCTGATGATAAAAATGAAAAAAGAATTACTCAATAAGGGATTATTACTTGCTTTGGGCAAAGGCATCACATTCTTCCTTGTTTAAATATTTTATAATCCTTGCAGGATTTCCTGATATTACACAGTATCCTTCCGGAAAACTTTTGTTTACGATTGCGCCCGCGCCAACTATTGTAAAATCCGCCAGCGTTACACCAGGTAATATCACTGCCCCCATACCTATCCAGCAAAACCTGCCAATGACTATGGGTTCACCAGCTATATGAGCATCATTGTTCACAAAATCATGATTGGCGGATATAATACCCACATTTGGGGCAATATTTGAATAATCACCTATTTTGAAGCCATTTACCGCATTTATGTACACACCCGGAGAATCACCCGGAAAGACGTTCCTGCCCTTAATAATATTTTCCGGGTTATGAATGGTACTTGTATGATGAATAGCCCATTTTACACCCGAATTTTGCCGCAGGATCCGCCGGAAAAGAAAGTCAGTGAGGTAAAAGCCTGCGCTCATTTCCCTTCTCATTCCGAAAAGGTCTTTTATACTTCCCAAAGGGTAAAATTGCGACTTTTCCATACACAACCTTTGCGGTCTTATTTTTTATTACTACTTACCATCAAATAATTACACTTTGCGTCTTTGCGCCTTTGCGAGAGACTTTATTACTGCTCATGCCAGCTCATGCTTTATTTTGCTCTGTTCCCTGGGCTTTTTTTATCATTGGATAAAAAGAGAAGAGTACCAAAATGATTAAAAGGATACTGCAGACCATGGTTATCTTCTGGCCTTTATAAAAACTCTCCGGCCTGAAGTGGAATCTTATTGTGTGAGCGCCAGCAGGTATCTTAATGGCACGAAGCACATAATCTACTTTCATAATAGACGTTTCTTTCCCAGTTTCTTTTCCATTAATTTCTTGTCCATCTATATATGCTTTCCAACCTTTCGAATAATAAATATCAGAAAATACAGCAAGGCCATCTTTTGAATTGCTGGATGTAAATGAAATATCATCCAGCCCATATCTGGCGAGTTTTACAAAGGCGGCGCTGTCCTTGCCGAATGTATAATTCCCCAAATCGCTTTTGAATGTAGTGCGCATAACTGCAGTCTTTTTCGGCTCAAAAGCATTTGCCATAATAGTAGTATCGCCTATCTGCGGGGCATTGAGTGCGTTCATTTCTTCATCTGCCGTGTTTACCCATTTCACCTCATCTACAAACCATGCATTGCCGCACCTGTTAGGATTTGGTATTACCATAGGCTGACTCTTTTGCCTGCCGGCTATAATATATTTTGTGTTCAGCATATTGAGCACCTGTGCATTGTACCCCCTGCTCATTTGCCTGTCAATAAGGTCCTGGTAAACTTCCATTTTCGCCGGCGAATATCCACCAATACATTTATGAAAATAGGACTGCCATGCATTATTATAAGTATCCCCATGATCAGTTGACAGGTCTAAAACCCTGTAATATGGATCAGGATCTTTAAGTATCTGCTTATCTACTGGCCTTGGTTCAAAAACATTCTCATATTCAGAGGCATCCACATAATTTTTTTCACTCAGATAGTCTAATGAAACAGGGATAAGGTCTATTGCAACAACTACCCCCAATCCAGCAATAAGAATTGCCGGTTTAATCTTATTTTTAAGAAACGCCCATAAAAGGCCGGTTGCCATTAATATGTATGCCGCGCTTTTCAGTCCGCTGGTCATGGCTAGTGAGATACGGTCTTCTTTTAATAATTTTACCATTTCCGGTTGCAATTGTGCGTCTGAACCTCCGGTAAAATCAAAAAACAGGCTGCCACCTACACCAATCAACACACACAACCCTGCCATAATACCTGCTGCCATCCTTACCTGTTTCCACATAGCAGGGTCGTCTTTCCGGTCTATCAATTCCTGTATCGCCCAGATACCTAATAACGGAAAAAGGAATTGAGGTATAACCAATGACATGGAAGGCGTTCTGAATTTGTTGAGATAAGGAAGATGGTCGAATAAAAAATAATTGACGGCATCAAAATTCCTGCCCCACGACATTACAATACATATTACACTTGCAGCCAGTATCCACCATTTATGAGGTGAGCGGATAATGATAAGCCCCAGAACAAACAAGAAACATATCACAGCCCCAAAATAAACCGGCCCGCTAATAAATGGCTGCGGCCCCCAATAAAGCGGCAGCTCCTCTGCATTGCCACCTATTGCCGCCAATGTTTTCGGCGCTTTATCCGCAGATTCGCCAGAAGAGCCTCCATATAAATAAGGTACCATGAGACAGAATGTTTCCCCTATACCATTGCTCCACCTGAAAGCATATTCTTTATCCAGCCCTCCGCTTGTTTTCTTGTCGTGTCCGGAAAGTTCACTGGCGCCGCCTCTCATGGTTTCTTTGGCATATTCATTTGTCGTTAGAATAGATGTAAGGCTTGGCCCGACACCTAATGCAGTAGCTCCAGCGGCTATAGCACAGGATATGAAGAACTGTTTCAGCCGGTTTTCTTTTAAAGCAATAAAGAACATTCCTACTGCAAAACAGCCAAACATAATAAAAGAATAATAAATGACCTGGAAGTGATTGTTGGTAAAAATAAGCGCCCAGCTTACACCCAGAAGGGCAGCCCCCGTCAGCCATTTTTCTTTAAAAATAAGATAGAGGCCCGCCATTGCAGCAGGTAAATACGCTATAGTCATCATTTTTGTATTGTGCCCCACCGCAATAATAATCGCGTTATAGGAAGAAAATGCATAAGCCAGCGCCCCTACCATACTCAGCCATTTATTCACACCCAATACCCGCATCAGTAAATAAAAACACAGCATGGCAATAAAAAAGAACGAAGCCGGATCGCCGACCTTAGCTAACAGTACCTGTATGTAACCCAAATAATTTGTGTCAGGCGTCACGGCAACATATACAGTATAACTGGGCATACCGCCAAACATACTATTTGACCATAATACATCTTTCCCAGTAGAATCATGATAGGCCATGCCTTCATGCGCCATGCCTTGCCAGGAAATATTATCATGCCGGTTAAGCTTTTTACCTTGCAATTGCGGGTAACAATACGCTACCGACAGTATGGCGAAGCAAACAACAGCGAGTATATCTAAACTGTATTTCTTAAAATCAAATTGCATAATGTGCTTTTTATCGAAACAAAAATAATCCTTCTATCCGCTAATGGAAATTAAATAAGAAAAAACATTTGTAAAGTAACGGCAATCACTCGTGTGAAGTATGTACGGTAAGGTTAATAAAGGTTAATCAAAGTCAAAATTCAAAAGCCAAAATTCAAAAGGCGTTTAGTACCCAATAACAATTCGACACAATAAATAGTTTTCGTCTATGACGTTAACAGTCTGTATCAGAAATCATTTTTTCGCTTCATATATTCTTATTACCTTTATAAAAAAGAAACAAAAATTATGGGACTGGTGTATGCAGATGTGGAACTGATAAATGGCTTTGACCTTGAATTGGCCCGCAGATATATGATAGGCGAGGAAGAGGTAAAACGCATGAACGTAAAAATGCTTGTTGATACAGGTTCCATTATGCTGGCTATCAATGAAAGTATCCAGGAACAACTGCAATTACCTGTTGTTGAAAAAAGAACTGTACAGCTTGCCAATAGCCATATTGCTGAATATGATGTGGTATCTCAAGTGGAATTAAGGTTTAAAAACAGGCGTACTATGTGCAATGCAATTGTATTACCAGGTGATTCTGAGCCATTGCTTGGCGCAATCCCTTTGGAAGATATGGACGTACTTATTCATCCTACAAGACAAGAGTTGATTGTCCATCCTGACCATCCTTATTTCGCACAAATGAAAATGAAATAATATCATCCCAATTAACCAATTAACCTTTTACCCCTTTACCCTTTTTGCCTTTTAACCTTTTAACTTACATTTGCCAGCTTTATTCAGGGTATCTAACTACATGCTTTCAAAAGAATTATTGTTAAAAGCTTACCGGCTGATGATGACAGCCAGGGCTATGGCTGAAATTTATGATGCCAACAGGCAGGTGTGCAAATATGTTCACAGCACTTCCCGCGGGCATGAGGCCATACAATTAGCCACCGGCTTCCTGCTGAAACCTTGTGATTTTGTCAGTCCCTATTACCGCGATGAAAGCATGATGCTGGGTATGGGCTACCGACCCTATGAAATGATGCTGCAATTGCTGGCTAAGGGTGGCGACCCATTTACCGGAGGGCGCGCCTATTATAATCATCCTAATAGCCGCAGGGAAGATTTCCCTAAGATAATAAGCCAGAGCAGCGCCACCGGTATGCAGGTAATACCCACTACCGGGGTAGCACAGGGCATTCAATACAGGGAAAAACAAAAACTGTCTGACTACCCTATTCCTCCCGTTACAATTTGCTCCCTTGGAGACGGAAGTGTCACGGAAGGTGAAGTAAGCGAGGCGTTCCAGTTTGCAGTTTTACATCAATTACCTATAATATATCTTATACAGGATAACGATTGGGGTATCTCTGTAAGCAGTGATGAAGCCCGTACCATGGACGCCTATGAATTTGCTGCTGGGTTTAAAGGCATGGAGCGGTTAAGGGTGAATGGCAGTGATTTTACCGACTCCTACAACACTATGGAGCACACCATAAAGTGGGTACGCGAAAATCGTCGTCCTATATTAGTACATGCCAAAGTGCCCCTGCTCGGTCACCATACATCAGGTGTGAGGAAAGAATGGTATCGCAGTCCCCAAGACCTTGCAAAACATGCTTTAGATGATCCCGGCCCAAAACTGAGAAAGCTGTTACTGGAGCAAAAACATATTACAGAAGCCGAACTTGATAAAATAGAAGAAGAAGAAAGAACATATGCACAAAGTGAATTTGACGCCGCGGTAGCTTCGGCAGATCCCGACCCCAGAACTGTTACCGAACATATTTATGTCCCGACTTCTGTAACAGAAGAAAAAGGCGACCGCTGCCCTGCCGGCCGGGAAAAAGTGGTGATGGTGGATGCCGCGCTTCATGCCGTGGAAGAAATACTACAGGACTACCCGGAAGCATTGTTTTATGGGCAGGATGTGGGCAGACGACTGGGCGGTGTATTCCGCGAGGCCGCTACCCTTGCCGATAAGTTTGGCGACAACCGCGTGTTCAACATGGCCATACAGGAAGCCTATATAGTTGGGTCTTGTGCTGGCATGAGCGCTGTGGGTTTAAAACCTATAGTAGAAGTTCAGTTTTCGGATTATATATATCCGGGAATCAATCAGTTAGTGACTGAAATAAGTAAATCATGCTATCTGAGCTGCGGTAAGTTTCCCGTGTCCATGATACTCCGTGTGCCCATTGGTGCTTATGGCGGCGGCGGCCCGTATCATAGCGGCAGCGTCGAGAGTACCCTGGCAACTATTAAAGGAATAAAAATAGCTTATCCAAGTAATGCCGCAGATATTAAGGGGCTGATAAAAGCAGCCTTCCATGATGGCAATCCGGTGGTGATGCTGGAGCATAAGGGCTTGTATTGGAGCAAAGTGCCCGGCACCGAAGAAGCCAAAACCATAGAGCCCGACCGCGATTATATACTCCCGTTCGGCAAGGGAGCGGTCGTTTTGGAAGCCACACTGGATGCCATAGACAATGGCGAATCTGTTTGTATCATTACATACGGCATGGGCGTGTATTGGGCGAAAAATGCCGCCAAACAATATCCCGGACAGGTAGAGATTATAGACATACGCACCATCTACCCGCTTGATGAAGAACTAATCTATAATACCGTAAAAAAACACGGCAAGTGCATAGTGCTTACCGAAGAGCAGCTACGCAATTCCTTCTGCGAAGCCCTTGCCGGACGCATAGCCCAAAACTGTTTCAAACAGCTAGACGCCCCCGTACAAACCATTGGCGCCCTTGACCTGCCTGCTGTACCTATGAACATGGTGCTTGAGGCTGCTATGTTGCCCAATGCGGAGAAGGTGGCGGTGAGGATTGGGGAGTTGCTGAGATGGTGAAATAGAATAATCCAATCAAAATGATACCCAATATTCATTTTGGCCATAAACTGATTGAATTACTACTTTATCTGTTATAGGGCAATAATATAAATAATAATAAGCGACATAGCTGGATGACGAGCCATGGTGTCCGGGTACATCTTGACCATCAACATATACATCAACGGAATTATTGCCAAAAAAACTGGGCATAAAAGTTCCACCTTGAAGTTTAAATGTTTGCTTGTTCCATACCAGGTCATTACCAGCTGTAATAGTATAGATAACATCTGGAAGTATTAAAGTATCTCCAGAAGACAAAACTTGAAAATGATTATAATTTTTAGTGCTGTTAAATAACCCTGAAGAATTCGTCTTATCTTTTTTGCAACTATTCAATAATAATATAAATAAGTAACATAGAGCCACGGTTTGAAACAATAATTTGATGGATTTTTTCATAAGGGATAATTTGACAACGTATTACTTGCCTTATTAATAGCAAAAAGTATGCCTATTTATTTTGCAAATTGTATTTTTATCCATCCGAAACGAGTCTTCCTTCTAAATGACTCACCAAATCAATAAGTAAAAATTTACTTTACCTGCATCCTGAAAAGCAGTTTATTGGCGGATTCTAATTTCCGGAGAAAGCGGACAATTTTAGCGCCTTTATCAAGATTTTTATCTATAGTAACATTGATACCGAACTTTTGTTAAACGCTTCGAGTATTTTTTATGTGATGATTTCATAAATCAAAATGTAAACGTAACCCAATGACTATTAGATGTCAATAGGTATAGGATATATCCTCATTAATTTGGTGCGTATTCATATGGGTATACTTGTCTGAAACGAATAATATAACCATACTATCATGTAAAGGATAGTATTGCAACCCAGTCTTTGAAACTTGTGGTGTCCCCATATCGCTATAAACCGAAAGCGTATCTGTTTTTTGGGTTAAAGTCAAGGTTATACTCTTAAACGTAACATTTGAACTACCCAATCCGGTTACAGCAAAAGATTCGTCTGCTCCAATCGTAGTATCATTTACTGTTCTTACTGTATTCCCGAAACTATCAAACACGTCCATGTATTCGTAACTTATATTATGCCAGTTTCTTACTTTGGGTTTACTTTCCTTTTTACAACTAACGATAAACAGGCAAAGTATTACACTCGCAAGCAGAAAAGATAATTTGAATAGTTGTTTCATAGGAAAATATTTATTTGATAGTCTATTTCATCACAACAAGAAGTATGCCATTTCTTAAATTTCTTTAAAATCTCTGATCTTAATCTTTTGGAACTCCGCCACATCACAAATTCCAAATCCCAAATCCCATATATCTTCCTTCCATATTTTCCTTAAATTCGCATAATTAATTTTTATTCAATGAAATACTTTATACTATTCCTGTGCTTTTTTGCAGGTTTCTCCACCTATGAAGCCAATGCCCAACTGGTAAACATATGCACCAATCCGGCGACACAACAGGTGATGCTGGGTGCCTATGATCCCGCAACCTATCTGGCCACAACCGTCATTAATGATCCCAACACCATCAGCAGCGGGCTCAATTCAAGGGTCTCGCCAGACTCATTACATGCTTACCTTGATATACTTAAAAGCTTTCAGAACCGTAATACTGGCTCCGACACCCTAAGCCCGGTCAAGGGCTTAGGGGCGGCACGCAGATGGGTCTATACCAAATTCCAACAGATAAGCGCGCAAAATGAAAACCGCCTGCTACCCTCTTACCTGCAATTCGATACTACTATCTGCGGCATTACTACGCATAAAAATATCTTCGCCGTGCTCCCTGGCACCGATACCTCTGATAAATCCATCGTCATCATAGAAGGCCATATGGACAGCCGTTGCGCAGGGCTTTGCGATACCGCCTGTGCCGCGCATGGCATGGAAGACAATGGCAGCGGCTCAGGACTGGTCATCGAACTGGCACGTATCATGAGCATGTATAGTTTTAACCATACCCTGGTTTTCCTGGTAACCACCGGTGAAGAGCAGGGACTATATGGCGCACAGGCTTTTGCCAGTTATGTGCAAAGGCAGGGAATAAAAGTAAAGGCTGTAATGAATAATGATATTGTGGGCGGCATTATCTGCGGGCATACCGCCTCAGCTCCCGGCTGCCCCGGTTATGAGGATATTGACAGCACACAGGTACGTATCTTCTCTTACGGCGGCTTTAACTCTTTTTATAAAGGTTTATCCCGGTTCATTAAGCTGGAATACAAGGAAATGATCGCGCCCATCTCTGCCGTGCCTATGACCATTGATATTATGTCCGCAGAGGACAGGACAGGCAGGGGTGGCGACCATATCCCGTTCCGCACGCTGAACTATACCGCCATACGTTTTACATCCGCTAATGAAAACGGCGATGCCGATGTTACAAACCCCGGCTATATAGACCGTCAGCATACCTCGGGCGACAGTATTGGCGTTGACATAAACGGGGACGGGCTGATAGACACCTTCTTTGTTGACTTCGATTACCTCTCCCGCAATACTGTGATCAATGGCAATGCCGCAGCAATGATGGGCCTGGGCCCGCAAACGCCCGATTTTACACTCACTACCTCTGGCGGCAATCTAATCATTAATATCACACAGCATCCTGAATATCTTAACTACCGGGTTGGCGTCCGCACTACGACCTATGACTGGGACTCGGTATATACATTTACCGGTTCCCTGACCGATACCATATGGGTGGATTCGGCAAAATATATAGTAAGCGTGGCCTCTGTGGATGCTAACGGTGTGGAAAGTTTGTTTTCAAAGGAATTACTGACTACTGTGCATCCTGTTAACGGTGTCCCTGCGCTTCATCAACCTGCAAAACCTGTGGAACTATTACAAAACAAACCAAATCCTGCAGACGAGGTAACGATGAAATCTGTGCTGGTAAATGATAAGATCAGTTATAAAGATGCCTATATCTCCATCCGCGACCTGAATGGAAAAGAAGTAAAACGCTCCAACATCACCCTTAATGACGGCGTAAACGAAATACAATATGAGCATGGTTATAACATGAGTGGAACCTTTATTTATACATTAGTGATAGACGGGAAACCTGTTGAATCCAAAAGGATGGTTTTTACGAATTGAGGTCTTAACTGACAAAGAACTTACACTTTATTTCCTGCTTTACCCAAGATATGCAATTGATTGTACGTCATATAATATACCCGGCGGAAATACTATAATATTATTTATTGAACAATTGGTTTTTGGTCGAGGGTCAGTTTTTCTGAAAAATAATCTTGTTTAACCATAAAAATATTCATTAATTTTATACTACTTATACATACTATTATTTCACTTATTGCGTTTTCTTTATCAACGTCCCCTAAAATCTGTCCTTATGCCGGTTTCTTTGAAATACCATCTCCGCACCTTGCTTGTGCTATTGTCCTGTTTTGCGCTCTCGCCCGCAATGGCAAGCCATGTTATAGGCGATGAATTTACATACCGGTATTTGGGCGACACCATGATCTATTCCAAAAAATGCTATAAATATGAAGTTACGCTGAACCTCTATGTTGACTGTCATCATGGCCAACCTCAGGCAATAGCTGATGACAACCCTGCCTTTTTTTCGGTTTTCGAGGGCACAACTCTTTTTGAGATAGACACCGCTATCTACTATTCAAAATCTGTTTACATCCCCGTATTAGCAGGCGGCCCATGCGGAATGGGTGGTACTTCTTTGTGCGTCCTTAAGCGAACTTTTGCGAAAGTTTATTATTTGCCATCCAGTACCAAAGGCTACACCATTGCTTACCAGCGGTGTTGTAAAAATGATGTGCTGGCCAATATTGTAGATCCCGGAAATTCCGGTTCTACTTATTTTTGTACTATCCCTCCATCAGGCATAGCAGCCAATAATACCAGCGCGGTTTTTACTAATTATCCGCCGGTGGAGATTGCCCTCAATGAACCATTTGCTTTCGACCATTCCGCTACTGATGCCGATGGGGATTCCTTGAGCTATGAATTGTGCAATTCCTACAAGGGTGCCGACAATACCAATGTAAAACCTATACCGAATGCCCCACCCTATGATTCAAACGTTTACGTAAGCCCGCTTTCATACAGTAATCCTATAAGGTGTTCTGTACCCATAACCATAGACCCCGGAACCGGTATCCTGAGCGGAACGCCCGATTCAACCGGCAAATACCTGATGTCCGTATGCTGCAGCGAATGGCGCGCCGGAAAACTTATCAACAGTACAACCAGGGAATTTCAGTTTAATGTGATTCCTATTACCAGGAGTTCCTATAAGCCCTTTGCCGGCAATGATACTACCATATATGCAGGTGATACTTTGCAGTTTAATGCAACCGGGGCTGTAACTTATTTATGGACACCCGGCACCTACCTTACCAGCACTTCTATTTCCAATCCGGCAGGCCACTTTCCTGTACCCGGCACTTTTACTTACACGCTGCATGGTATAAGTGATTCAGGCTGCACAGGCAATGACACAATAAAAGTGACAGTAATAGCGCACTCAGAATTTGTGGCGCCTAATGCCTTTACACCTAACGGAGATGGCGTTAATGATGTATTCATTCCTTTCCAGGTAAAAAACAGTACACTCATCAGTATGAAGATATATGATAAATACTGGCACCTGATATATACCGGCGGCCCTCAAAATACTGGCTGGGACGGCACTTATAGCGGCAAAAAACAGCCGGCCGGCGCTTATTACTGGCAAATCAACTATATAGATAATCATGGAGTGTCGAGAACAGATAACGGAAGCATTACCTTGATAAGGTAGTTGACAGTTGGCAATCCCTTCCTGTTGTCTGAACATCAGATTTTCCTGTTTTGCGTATAAAATGATGCATTGCTTAATATGCATGACTTTGCGGCCTTGATTTTATAATTTTACTTATTATTAATTCATTTTCCTTGGCGGCTTTGCGCCTTTGCGGGAAACTTCTTTTGCACAATTTTATAAGGAGTGAATATAATTCAGACATCAACTATGAAGAACGAAATAGCAGCCACCTTTGGCAATATAGATATTTACCTGTTCGACCAATTGCTAAAGGGCAGGTATGACCATTGCAACAGCGTTATTGACATAGGCTGTGGTGGTGGGAGAAACATTGTTTATTTTTTAAAAAACGGGTTCAAGGTATTTGGCATAGACCAGGATGCTTATGCAATAGAGACCGTAAAGACACTGGCACAACAACTGGTACCGGGCTACCCTGCTGAAAATTTTGTAGTGGCTCGTGTTGAAGATCTGCCTTTCGGAGATGCATCTTTTGACCTGGCTATTTGCAGCGCCGTCCTACATTTTGCAAATGATGCAGCTCACTTCGATAAAATGGTGCGTTCTGTATGGCGTGTTTTAAAACCGGGTGGTTTCCTTTTTGCCAGGCTGGCCTCCGATATTGGCATAGAAACACGGGTAAAGAGCGTGGGTAATGGCCGGTATTTACTGCCCGATGGATCGGTAAGGTTCCTGGTTAATGAAGATGTATTGATGAGGTACACCAGGGAATTGAATGGCGAATTATACGAGCCTCTGAAAACAACCAATGTGAGCAATCTGCGCTGTATGACAACATGGTGCGTGAGGAAGAAATAATATGAACCACAGATTATTTGTCATGCTGACCGCGTGCCGCCTTAGCTTTTCTCAATAGCCATAGTTCTAACGAAGGCTATAGCGTTGGCGCAGGCACGAAGCATCTTTACTCGTGTTAGTCCTTGCGAGGCACGAAGCAATCTCACGATAAAAAAGATGTCCTTTATTATCTGTCCTGCTCGAGTTAACCACCCCCTGCCCCTCCTAAAAACACTTAGCATTACCCAAAACTTTTTTTTAGTACCTTAAAAGTAAAATCTTTGCACTTTTGGGCA
>CAISOH010000202.1 GCA_903887005.1 uncultured Bacteroidota bacterium
ACCTCAACGCAATATCGCAGGACAGGATAGATAAAGTGCAAGAAAAGCTCAACAACAGGCCTAGAAAAAAGAACAATTTTACCTCACCAATTAAATTGCTAAATTTACATAACGTTGCATTTGCTGCTTGAATTCAGCTTTTAACATCAATCAATTATTCATTTTACTTTTACCTGATTTATTTTTGATTTAAGGATTTATATGCAATGGAACTTTTAAAAAAGCTAAGAATTAATGCTGATAAACCATTATGGTTAATTAATATGCCGTATAATCCGGGAGATATTTTTACTAACCTGGTTGTCAAAGAAAAACTTAGCAGGGAAAAACCCATTGGCCAGATAATCCTGTTTGCGGTTGACAGTAAAACGCTGGCGTATGAATTGCCACGGCTTACTGATTATATAGCACACGAAACTTTGTTTTGGATATGTTATCCTAAAAAGAGCGGTTCTCTTACTTCTGACCTCATTCTTATGAAAAGCTGGGATATCGTCATTCAGTCCGGGTACCGTGGCCAGACTTCTGTATCATTTGATGACGACTGGACGGCCATGCGCTTTACAAACGCTCCCCGGAAAAAACCATCTGACTGCGACAAACCAATGGCAGAACGTAAGGCGGAAGGAATAGATTATGTTAACCGCACCGTTCAATTACCGGATGACGCTCTTGCTGCTGTAAATAACTATAAGGGGATGGATGCATTTTTTAATTCCTTGTCGTTTACCTGCAAAAAAGAATATGTTACTGCAATAGCTGATGCTAAAAAAGCAGATACCCGAAAACGAAGGATAGAAAAAACAGTAGAAATGCTGCTGCAAAAAATGAATGCAAAATCAGGCCTTCGCTAATGCGGCCCGGATCCTGCTTTTTGCACCAATAACTATATTTGTTTTGAGGATTATTTTACGCCTTTAGTGTTAAATGTGAAAAATTGTTGGATACATCTGAACTTCTGATAGAGTTATAAGTAGGTATTATGTAACGTGCGCTATAGTCGTTATCGGAAATAAATTTCACAACATACTCGATAGCGAAAGCAGGATCATTTTTCTTGCCCACCAGCAGGTATTCAAGATAAAACAGGCTGATACCTGTATCAAAAGAGCCTCCGTTATCCTTACCAATCCACTTTTCTGCAAATGCTACTATATCATTTTTGTTATCCGTAATCCTGTCTTGAAGCTGCTTTAATGTAAATACTTTCAAAAAGCGCAGACGCTCCACATCGCCTTCAATATCTATTTCCTGGTTTATCTTGGCCCCGGCGCGCTCAGCAATACGCAGGTCCACTTCTTTTAAGAGTTTACTGTTAATAACATATTCTCTCAATGAAGCATCGGTGATCGGTGCGTTTTCGTCCAGCACAACTTTATTTGCCTTTGGCTGTTCTTCAAAGTGGATCATTTTTTCCGGCTCGGGTACTACTTCCTGTATTTTCGCTACGCTTCCGTTGGTATTTATATTCTGAACGTTCTCAATTTTCCTGGCAACTACTTCGGGCTGAATTATAGCTATATTGTCTGTAACAGGCGGAATTGTTTCAGGAGCGGGTGTATGTGCAGGAAATCCTATTGGCTGATTTACTACGTTTACAACGACAGGCTTAGGTTGTTCCTTTTGAACCGGCGCCGGTTGTTCAGCATTTGAGCTTACATTTTTTACTTCAGAAACAAATCTGTCGGTAACAACATTTTTATTTTCAACTGCATTGGCAGTAACCGCGAGTGAGCCATTACTGTCCACTTTCATTTCGGCCTTTTCAGTACGGTTTGCAACTTTTTCAATTGCAGGCGCTGAAACACGTTTTGGGAAAATACCCTTTGGCGCTTCAACTTCCGGCTTAAAACGTTGTGGAACAATACCCTTTGGCGCTTCCATTTCCTGCTTAACACTTTTTGGAACTAACAGTTGATTAAACGCTTTAGCCAGAGTACTGAATGCAGAATTCTTTGGTTCTGTTGACGCAACAGGCTGAACTACTTCTTTCTCTTCTGGTAATGGTTGTTCTTCAACAATATTTGCTGCTATTATTGGTTGCTCTTCAACTTCCTGCACAGGTTCCGGCTGCTCTTCTTCAATAATTGCTGCTATTGGTAGCTGCTCTTCTGTTTCAGGTTGTTCAGCGCCAAATGGTTGCCCGGCTATATTATTAATGATCTCCTCACGCGCTTGCTCATCAAAAGAAAAGGATGGTGTAATATTTTCCGGTGGAGCTTCTGCCACCGGGGCCTGCATTTCTTTAGCTACCTCCTGCAAATACTCTTCAAAGGTATTGGTATGTTCTTTAATTTCTGTTTCCTGTTGTACTTGAACCGCTGCCTCTTCTTCTATGGCATCCCATTCTTCTATAGTTGTAGGTTTCTGTTCGTATTTTTTACCTGAATCGTTTCTCATTTTCAGGAACTCAAGGTCAACCATTTCCAAAAGGGCACCTACTCTGTAAAAATTCCTCTTAGACTCGTCTGATGCATTATCATAGCCAAGTTCCTTTTCTATACCGGACCAGGCATCCTGCAGCATGGAGCATAACTGCAATTCAAATTTTTTATTGCCGCTCCTTTTATATTCTATAAGCTCCTGCCTGTTGGACCTTAAATTGGCAAAGTACTGTATATGATTATAGGAAAAGGTATCCAGTCTGTTCTTCTTTTTGTCAATTGATTTACCATTTGTAATTTCAAATTCATTACGCAGAATTTCTGTGATCTGGTTCACAGTATCTTCAAAATAAGTAATGATCCTGATTACAGGCATATAAGTATCCTCTATGCCCATGTGCGGGTGATGCTCCATATGAGACTCGATCCTGTAATAAGGAATGCCGTTTTGAATGGCAATTTCTCTAACAAGGTCTTCAATTTTTACCATGAAGGCGGTACTGCTTTCAATGGCTGATTGATATTTTCTGGACAGCATAATGCATTATTTTATTTTACAAGATTACGCCTTTTTTTTAGTTATACACATATCCACACCCTACTTAACGTTAGCTTAGGATTGCCTTAACTACAGCTTAAAGCCTCAATAACGCCATCTTAAAGTTGCAATCTAAAAAACTATTATAAAAAAATAACAATAAAAGTAATAAAATATCTCGTTTTCATTCACCCTCTTTTGCAGTAACGGCGGGCTTCCACAGGTCTTTCCACTGCTGCGGAGTGAGCGCGTCTTTTGCATCAAAATTCCCTATCCTGGTGCGCCTCAATTCCTGCAGATATGCCCCGCACCCCAGTAACTGCCCAAAATCGTGCGCAAGTGACCTTATATAGGTACCTGTACTGCATACTACCCTGAAATGCACCTCCGGAAGCTTAATAGAAAGGACCTCAAATTCACTGATAATTACAGGTCTTGAAGTCATAATTACTTCTATTCCCGCCCGTGCCAGATCGTAAGAGCGCTTGCCATCCTTTTTTATTGCTGAATGTATAGGCGGCACCTGCATTATATCACCCGTGAGTTGTTTGGCTGCCTCATGTACCTGTTGTTCCATAACAGCTTCAAAAGGCTTAAAATCCATTGGTTCGCTTTCCAGATCATAAGTAGCGGTCGAAGCGCCAAGATGGAATATGCCGGTATATTCTTTGGGTAATTGCTGATATTGCGATATTTGTTTGGTCATCTCGCCCGTGCAGCAGATAAGCAGTCCTGTAGCCAGCGGGTCCAGCGTGCCGCAATGCCCTATTTTGGCGCGCAATGTAATTTTAATAAGGTTTACAGCATCAAATGAAGTCCATTTATATGGTTTGTCCACAAGTATTACCCCGCCCTTTTTCAGTTCGGCGGACGTTGGTCTTTTTTGCATTACTGCAAAGGTAGTGATTGGTTTAATAGAAGTTGCTATTCTGAGCGTGCGGCCTTAAGCTTTTCCCGGATAGCTCTATTTTTGCTAATTATATAGCAAAACAAAAATCCTCTATATCAAACCGTAATAAATAATCGGCTAAATCCAAGCCATGTAACTTTTCTGTATTGCCTGCCTTCCTTTCCAGCAAATCTGATACTGTAATACTGGTTATGGCGGACAGTTCTTTAGCTTTGATACACCATTTATCATATCCATTTAGGTCTGGGAATAGCACAACGTTATAACCGATTAATACTTTGCATTTTTCTATGGTCAGATTAGTAAGGCTGCCACATGCCAGCCATATGAATTGCGGCAGGTAAACACTTGTAATAATGGTGGTCTTTTCGCTTTCTATAATGGCTATGGTTTGGCCTGTCATAGTTCGGCGCGGCTGCCAATGACATCCTATTCAATTTGTTGAATTTCAATTAGTTAGATTTTGTGTTTTTTAGCCGATCGGTTTAGCATGGATACTTCTTGTATCTTTAGCTGTTGTTCATGTTTTTTGAGTCCCTGCTCTACGTAATCTATGCCTTTTGTTATGGCATTGTAATAAGCTTCCGCTAATTTTTTTGCGCCTGCTTTTATAGCTATGGCGACATCTTTTCTGCCTTTCAGTTTTCTCATAAAACTGCCTATAGCTATGTATTTGCTATTTAATAGCCCCTGAGCACATTCTTTAAATATTTGCCCTGCTTTATTGCATGAGATGCCTTCTACTCTTTTTTTTACCTTTCCTGTTTGATGGTTTTGGGGAGTTAGTCCGCACCAATTTGTAAAATGTTTAACCGTTGGAAAGCGATTCATATCTGTTCCGGTTTCTCCTATCAGACGTAAGAATGTATAATCATTGAGTCCCGATATACTACCGATATTTACGCCATGCAGCTTAACCACCATCTGATGCAAATCGGTTATTTTAGGTGCATGATGGCGGATAGGTTTGGGGGTGCTCGTTACTTCAACATTTGCTTTTCCTGGCAAAGTTCATGTAACAATTGTTCTATTCGTTTATCTATTACCTGTATCTTCTTTTGATGATATTCCCAAGCTTTCATATTCTCTTCCAGAATAAACAGGTAAGTATCATTGTAATTGGCTTCCAAAGCTTTCAATATCAGTTCTGGTTTATTTTTCCTGATTTTCTGGTCGCATAAACTCAGTAAATAATCTTTATCACGATTACCTTCAATGATTGCCTTTATCATTTTTATTCCACTTACGCCGTGTATCTGGCTAATAACTTCCTTGAGCTTTATATTCATTAATTCAAGACATTTTTGCATTTTGTTTACATATGTGCTACCCATATCTATAATATCCAGTCGCTCTCTTACTAAATGCCGTATCTCCATATACTTACCTTCTGGAATAAAACTGGAGCGTAGTATACCTGCTGAAAAAATCTTCTGTATCCATCTGCAATCTCTTACGTCTGTTTTTCTGCCTTTGACCTGTTTGGTTTCTTTCGGGTTTATCAGACTTACCTTTATCCCACAGCTTTCCAGCATTGTATAAAGAGCTATCCAGTAAACGCCTGTAGCTTCCATCGCTACTTCTGTTTTACCTTTTTCCTGTAAATACTCTACACACTCATAATAACCAGAGGTGAACGTATCGAAGCTCCTGACTTCAATTCCATCTGGGGAAACAAAAATTTTGGCAGCTCCAATATCAATGCCTGCTGCGTTCTCGTGAACCGTTTCAAAAACTGTTACCTTTGCCATAACTTTAAATTTTAAGTTAAATACAAAGTAAAAAAGGCAATCTGCCATACGGGAATAGTCTTTCTGCAAGATTTATCACCAAAAAGTGCTGCGTATTTCTTTGAAGCAAAACTCACGGACAGGTACTTGAGACACCAAAGGAGCGACTGCTACGCTGCCATAAGTTACCTTTTGCAGCAAAGTTCCCTATTCCATGTCATTTTCAAAGAGCTTGTGCGCAACAAATTGTTTACTCATAGTGACAATTACAGGCCACAAAGCTGTAGTCGAGTAGGCAAGCGGAATTTCACCCCAAGCCTCTCACGGAACCGTACTTGATACTCTCGCATCATACGGCTCTTCCAGACTTCACAGCCTCTTTTAGAATAATCTGCCGTATTGATTGTCGCGCCAATCTTTACCAA
>CAISOH010000203.1 GCA_903887005.1 uncultured Bacteroidota bacterium
TAATGAAAAAATAATGAAAAATCTGAAACAAAAATCAATTTGAAATGAAAATTTTAGAAATGTAAAGGACCCAAACATAAAATAAAATCACTCATATAATTTGTTTAGGAAAAATATGTAGTTTTTAGAGATGCCCTTAAGTTACTGACATTGATATAATGCCCTTAAATAATAATATATCTTACCTTATCAGCGTAATATTTCCCTTATAAGATCTTAAGGATTTGCCATCGGGATGGGTAGTGGAGAAGAGGTATTGATATACTCCAAGGTCCTGGGGTTTGCCATTGAAGGTGCCATCCCAGCCCTGGTTAACATCTGTTGTATAAAAGACTACTTGTCCCCAGCGATTGAAAATACGGAAAGCAACCAGTTTGTTGTATTTCAGGTTTAGTATCCTTGCCAGATCGTTTTCTCCATCGCCGTTTGGCGTAAAGGCTGAGGGCAGAATAGGGTTATCATCGTATTCCAGCGTAATGCGTACACTCGCCGTATCCACACATCCGCGCAGGTCAGTTCCGGTGACAATGTACGTGTCATCTTCAAGAGGTGAAGCCACGGGATTGTGTATATGCAACGCGCTTAAAGTGCCGTCATCCGGGGCCCATGACCAGGTAACAGCACCGTCCGCATTAAGTGTGATACTGGTACCATAAGGGATCATCTGGCTGGGCGTAACATTGATGAGTACTAACGGTGGGGTAGGTTCCAGCGTTAGTATTTTTGTTGTTGAATCTTCAAAGCAAAATTGATTGAAACCATACAGTATTACTGTAAAATCCGTGCTGCGTTTCACAGGACGATAATAATGTACGGGGTTTGTTGCCGTATCACCGGAGTTATCGCCAAAATTCCATAAGTATCTATAAGCATTTATTGAGTTGTTGGTAAACTGTACGGTATCATCAATGCATCCATACCTGATCGTATAACTGAAATCCGTTTGCGCGTTGATCATGATGATGACCCTTATTGAATCCCTCGGGCTTTCACAACCATTTACTGTCTGGCTTACATACCATATCGTAGTATCAACTTTATCAGTTGATGGAACGGGCGTAACAGAGCTGCCGGCGCCGCCTGTAGCTGTTGTAAACCAAAGCAGGTTGGTACCCGTGGCCATGAGCGGTGGTGCAACTGCGTGATGGCAATAAAACCACGTAGATACAACACCGGGTGGTGGCGGTATAGGATTTACAGTTACGGTAACTGTAGTGGCGCTGATGCAGCCAAACAGGTCAGTACCTGTAATTGTATATAGTGTAGTAAGGAGTGGTGCGGCAATAACGTTTGCACCGGAAGCTCCGCTTAATGTTGCGGATGGGCTCCATGTATAGGTGCTTGCGCCGCTTGCGGTAAGCGTAACATCTGAGCCGATGCAGATGGAAGGGTTTGCAGGCACAATTATTATTACCGGAAGCGAGTGAACTATAACAGTGAGAACGGCAGTATTACTACAGCCGCTTGCGTCAGTGCCTGTTACGGTATAAGAAGTAGTAACAGCCGGGCCGGCAACAACTACAGGGCCGGTTGTAATGCTTAATCCGGTAACCGGCAGCCAGCTATAAGTAATGGCCCCGCTTGCTGTAAGTGTGGTATCCTGCCCTGCACACATAGCGGCAGTTGCCGGCGATATGGTTACCACAGGCAGAGGTTTAATAATTACTATAATTGAATCCCTCCCGCTTTCACATCCGGCGACAGTCTGGCTAACATACCAGGTTGTGGTACCCACCGTGGTAGTTGACGGTATTGGCGCGGTAGGGCTGCCCGTGCCTCCGGTAAGTGTAGTGTACCAAAGAAGGCTGCTGCCTGTAGCTGTCAGTGCGGTAGCGGTGGCGTTCTGGCAGTAGGTGACCGGAGAAACTACACCCGGTAATGGGGGGATCGGGTTGACGGTAACCGAAACAGTTGCGGTATTGACACAATTATTAACATCCGTTCCGGTAATAGTATAGGTTGTGGTGATAGCCGGGCTTGCTAAAACACTGGAACCAGCGCTGCTGCTCAATGTGGCTGCGGGCGACCAGGTATAGGTAACCGCGCCCGAGGCAGTAAGTGTTGCAGAAGAACCATTACATATTGTAGCGGAAGTTGCGGTAACAGTTGGCAACGGATTTACAATAACTGTTCGTGAGGCAGTATCGCTGCAGCCATTGCTGCCTGTTCCTGTTACAATATAAGTGGTAGTACTGGTTGGGTTGGCTTTTACAACACTTCCTGTTGTGCTGCTGAGGCCGGTTGCAGGGCTCCAGGTATAGCTGATCGCCCCGCTTGCTGTAAGCGTAGTGTCTTGTCCTATGCAGATAGCCGCAGTAGCCGGGGAAATGCTTACTACAGGCAAAGGGTTAATAATTACGGTAATTGAATCCTTGGCGCTTTCGCATCCGCCTATTGTCTGGCTTACGTACCATGTGGTGCTGCCCACAACAGCGGTTGATGGTATTGGAGCTGTCGTGGAGCCTGTGCCGCCGGTAGAAATAGTGTACCAAAGCAGGCTGACGCCTGTAGCTGTTAAGGCGGTGGCCGTTGCATTCCTGCAATAAACCACAGGCGAAACTACAATGGGCGGCGGTGGAGTAGGGGAAACCTTAACCGTTATTGAAGCGGTGTCTTTGCAGCCATTTATGTCTGTGCCAGTAACTGTATAGGTTGTTGTTACTGTAACGCTCGTTACGGGATTGGTACAGGCAGTACAGGACAGTCCGCTGCCGGGCGACCAGGTATAGCTAATTGCACCGGCAGGAAATAATGTGGCCGATATGCCCGAACATATCGCGGCAGGAGCAACTGTTATTGTAGGCAGCGGGTTGACTGTGATAGTTACTGAAGTTTTACTAATACATCCATTAGCGCCTGTTCCGGTGACAGAATAAGTTGTCGTTAATGAAGGAGTGGCAGTTGGATTAGCACAGGTGGTACAAGACAAACCTGTTGCAGGAGACCATATATAAGTTGCTGCGCCGGATACCAGTAAAGGGACATTTGCTCCTATACATATAGTTGCCGGAGGGCTTATTACCAGGACTGGCAGCGGCAGAATTGTAACTCTAACCGTATCGGAATTGCTGCAGCCGTTTGCTGCTGTCCCGGTTACTGTATAAAGGGTCGTAACTGGAGGGCTTGCAACGGGACCGGAGCAATTGGTGCAGGATAAGCCCGAGCCCGGCGACCATGTATAACTTATTGCTCCGGTTGCTGATAAGGTTGTAGATGATCCCTGGCACATACTTACACCGGGGCTAGCCTTAACTGTGGGTGCCGGTAAAACAGTAATGGTAAATGCCTGTGTACGGACACCATTCAGAGGACAGGCATTGTCTTTGAACGTAACATAGAATATATAAGTGCCCGGCACCATGCCTATAGTGGTGCCGGATATGGTGCAGACAGGATGATTGGTATTATTGTTAACTGAAGTGAAGGTAACTCCTGCCGGCAGGCCGGTGGCAGCAACATTGATATTAAGCGTAGTATCCGGTTCTTTTGGGATCATGGTAATGGCAAAAGGGCCGGCATTCGCACAGATACTAAAATCAACACTGTCTATTACGGTCCCGGCAGTAGCAGTCTTATATCCCCCCCAGGGCGGGGCAGTGGTACAGGTAAGCACGAGGAAGGTCATTTCGCGCTGGCAGGTACCAACCATTGTGCCGCTTCTGTATTCTTCGATATTATATACCACCAGTGATCTTTGAAGGATATTTGGGTTAAATGTTATTTGCCCGGTTTTGGCGTCAAATAAAAAGCTGCTGGTAGCGAGCGGCGCTGATGGCGTATATGGCGCCACATAAGTAACCGGGGAACCTAAAGCGCCGCAGGTTGCTGTGCCGTCAATAGCTGATACAAGATAGAAATTAAGGCTGTCAAGGTCAGGGTCACTGGCCCCGGGATTATAAGTGTCGGGATTGTTGAGACAGAAAAAAGGAGTAGGCAGTACGGTAAGTGAAGGGCTGGTATTATGATATGCCATATTATTTAACTTATCAACAAGTTGTATCACGCTTGTACCCGGCCCCACTATATTAGTGATGGTGGACCCACGGCCGGCAGAGCCACCGCTTGGCCCCATATTGCCAGTAAATAAAAACCGCCATACAGATGAGGCATATGGCAGGGTATAATTGCCGGAATAAACAAACTTCTTTATGCCTGGTATAGTAAAAGCTATATTGGTACACTGGGTTTTACTGGTGTCAGCCGGGCAAACGGGGGTTATTTCCACACCGGCGGTTGGTGGTTGCAAGGTCAGGTTAAGGCTGCCAACAGAAGTGTTCCCGTCATAAATACAAATTAACGGGCTGCTAAGCGGTAGTGAGGGAAATGAAGCCCCGGCGCAATCTCCATAGGCAACTAATGTTATTTTATAAGTGGTGCCGCTAACGTAAGTATATGATAGATCAACACCCACGATATGTGTAGCATAAGAACCGAGGCTTGATAACAATAACAGGATAATAAAAAGACTGCGCAAACAACGGGATGTTTTTTTTATAAAATGCAGTTTATTCATAAATCGTTATATGACCAAATGTAGTAAATGTAAATGAATATAACAAAAAAATGGTTAAAAGGCTAACTGGTTAACTGGTTAACTGGTACTTGTTAATTGGTTAAAAGGTTAATTATTCCTTTGTTGCAGCCATTTGAAACCACTGGCGGTAACGATACTGACGCCACCAATTACATACCACAGGATGTGGAAATCGTAAAACTGGGCTATTTGTGCTCCTGCCGCAGGCCCTATTATCATTGCAATAGACCATGCTGCTGTATATAATCCGGCATATTGCCCCCGGTTGCCAAGGTCGGTACGGCTGATCCAGAAAGAATTCATAAATGGCATGGACAGCATTTCTCCGGCAGTAACTATTACTGCAGCAAATAAGGCAATTGAATGTTCGCCGGGCAAAAGGTTAAATACGACAAAAGAAAGCCCTACGAGTAAAGTGCCGATAATAATATAATGCAGATTCCTTTTCCTGCTTTCAAGGGTAAATACTACCGCCATTTCAAATAATGCTATAAGCACTCCGTTAAATGCCATGACAATACCGATAAAAAAGGGGGTTAAGTGCAGCCGCTGGTTATAGTAAACCGGCAATGTGGAAAATAGCTGGAAGAAGCTGCATCCATATAGTATGGTAAGTAAAATAAATACCAGGTATATCCTGTCTTTATAGGCGGAACGGGCTTTAATAAGAACGGGAATATCTTTTTTGGCGGGCGTCTGGCTGTTTCTTTTAGGCGATAGTACAAACCGCAGCAATATAGCGGCTCCAATATTTGTGATGCCATCCACCCAGAAAATCAAATGATAATTTCTGGACGCGATAATACCGCCAATAGCGCCGCCCACCGCCCAGCCTAAATTTATAGCTAAACGGTTGAGGGAAAAAGAGCGTGTGCGGTTGTCTTCATTGCTATACTGGGCTACAGCCGTGGCATTGGCAGGCCGGAAGGAATCATTGAGCGTTGCAAGTACAAAAGTGCAGGCGCATATTGCCGGGAAACTGGTCATTTGCCCCAACACGATAAACATAATACCCCCACACAATAAGGCAGCTAACTGGATATTGTAAAATCCAAGCTTGTCGGTAAGTTTTCCGCCGAGGAAACCGCCGCATACCGCCCCCATACCGAAAATGCCCATTACCATTCCCGCACGGCCAATGGTATAATGCATGGTTTGTGTGAGGTAAAGCGTCATGAAGGGTACTACCATTGTACCGCTCCTGTTTATGAGCATTACTACTGAGAGCCACCAGGTAGCGGGAGATAAACCACTGTAAGCATTTTTATATAAGCCGGTGACACGTTTCATAGAGTTGGGCGCAAAAATACTAATCCATTTCAACCAGCGGGGAATATTAAGCGTTAAAATTTGGTTTGTCATTTTCAAATAACTGCGCTATATTTGCAGTCCGAAAAAAAAGTTTTATTGTTTAACGCAAAATAATTTCTATTATTTATGTCGGTAAAGATTCGTTTGCAGCGGCATGGGTCGAAGAAGCGCCCATTCTACTTCATCGTTGTGGCAAGTACAACAGCTCCCCGCGATGGTAAATTCATTGAAAAATTAGGTACGTACAATCCGTTGACTGTACCCGCAACTGTTCGCATCAGCCGCGAGCGTAGCCTGCATTGGCTGGAAAAAGGCGCACAACCTACCAATACGTGCCGCCGGATATTATCCTTTAAGGGGGTATTGTTCCTGAAACACCTGATGCGTGGCGTAAGCCTTGGCCTGTTTGACGAGCAGACAGCTATGGAGAAATTCGAAAAGTGGAACGGCGAGCACGAAGTGCTGGTTGCCTCACGTGAAGAATCACACCGCAAGCACAAAAGCGATAAGCGCCACGAGACCATGAAAGAGTCTGTACGCAAAATCGAAGAAAAGAACATTGCCCGCCAGCAGGTGGAAGAGGCACAGGCTGAAGTTGACGCTGAAGGTACTGAAAGCGCAGCAACAGAATAATCCTGAAATTTATGTTACAATTTACAAAAAGCAACGGTCATTGATCGTTGCTTTTTGCTTTCATTTACTATCAACTTGGAAAATCTGTTGTCAGTATGTATTTTTACCGTTCTTTGCTTTTATTCATATCATATAAATTTTTTCAATTAGATGAATCGTAGTCTGACTAACGCTATCAGGTATGTATTGGATGAACTTTTACCTCCTGTGTTGAGGGATGCAAGATGGTTTATGTACCCTTTCTTTTACATCTGGTACAAGGGTAATACAAAGCAGATCAAAACATACATGGATTTTAAGGATATTGCCTATGATATGACTGAGGAGGAGTTTATAGAAGTTTACCGTAACCTGGATTGTATGGCCCGTGACCGGCCTACTGACCTTAATATGCCCTGCATAAAATATATGGTTAGCATGATAGACCCTACTGCTGTAACCTTAATGGACGTAGGGTGCGGCAATGGTTTTTGGCTCAACTATGTTGGCGACCATAATAAGAAGCTTAAACTTACCGGCTGCGATCTTTATGACAGTGTTCCTACATTAAAAAATGCTGATTATGTAAAAGGCAGTATTTATAAATTGCCATTTCCGGATAATGCTTTTGATGTTGTTAGCTGCCATCATACTATTGAACATTTGAGAGAACTGCCGGATGCTATTAATGAACTGAAGAGAGTGGCAAAAAAGCAATTAATAATAGTTACGCCGCGCCAGCGTTATTATTTCTATACTATGGATATGCATTTGAATTTCTATCCTATTGCTTCTTATTTGCAGAAAGAGATCCAGATAAAGGATAATATCTGCAAGGATATCCAGGGAGATTGGGTGTATATAGGTAAACTAAACAAATAATTTCCAAATTAGAAATGAAGAAGGACCAGCAATCACATACTTCGGAATCTGTAAAGCCATATGAACCCGGCAGGAATTTTCTTTTGTCGCTCATTATTCCTTGTTATAATGAATCGAAAAGGATTGAAATGATGCTATCCGGCCTGGATGAATTTGAAGGTTCGTGGAAGGGTAGTTATGAAGTAATAATTGTTGACGATGGCAGTAAGGATGATACCGCTGAAAAAATAAAGGAAGCCATTAACAGTAAGTATGATTTTTTACGAGACAGGATCAGGATTGAAAAAATGCCTGTGAATGGAGGGAAGGGTAGCGCGCTGAAAAAAGGGGTGAGCCTGGCAAAGGGCGACTACATCCTTACGCTCGATGCGGATATGTCCACCAAACCTACGGAACTCATTAACTGGCTGAAAAAAGAAAAGGATTTGTTTTCAGGCACTGATGTTATTTACATAGGGTCTAGGAAACATGCTGAGGGTAAGGTCGAGGCGCTGAAGAGCAGGCGGTTTATCGGTGGTGTATTTAATGGCATAGTGCAGGTATTCACTACACTACACCTCAAAGATACACAGTGTGGTTTTAAGCTTTATCCGGGGGGGGCTGCCCAGCTTCTGTTTGGCAATATGCAAAGTAAAGGATGGGCGCATGATGTGGAATTGCTTTATCAGGGTGTTTTGAACGATTATAAGATCAAGGAAATGCCCATCAATTGGGTAAACCAGGCAGAAAGCAAGGTGCATGTAGTACGCGACTCATTCATGATGTTTATCGGGGTGCTTTCAATTGCATTGCGTATATGGCTGTATAATAGTTTTCTGTTACCGTTCAGGATGCCGGAGACAGTTACTCCGGATCAAAGAAAGCACATTATATACAGGTCTGTATTTAATATTATTGGCTTGCTGCTGGTAATCTGTATGCCTTTGATGAGCTTCCAGTATGCAATATCAGGTGATGAGCACTGGCATTTTGATTATGGAAACAGTATTTATAATTACTTCTTTCATGGCGATACGGAAGCGCAAACTGCTACTTCCGGCATCCAGTATTACGGCGGACTGTTCGATTTCATAACTGCATTTACCTACAATGTATTTCATTTCTGGGACCATTATACCACCATGCATTTTATCAATGCATTAGTGGGGGCTATTGGCATTATTTATGCAGGTAAACTGGCGAAATTATTAGGTGGCTGGAATACAGGTATACTGGCAATGGTGTTTCTTATTTTATCTCCAAGCTGGTTTGGGCATAACTTTGCCAATCCTAAGGATATTCCGTTCTCTGTGGGTTATACTGCCGGTATTTATTATATCATCTTATACATGAAGTCATTGCCCAATCCCAGCCTGAAACATTTAGTCGGACTGGTTGGCAGCATAGGGTGGGCAATGGGTGTGCGTATTGGTGGTTTGCTGTTGATCGCATACCTCGTGCTGTTCATTGCCGTCTTTGCATTGAGCACAGGCAATGTAAAATCCATATTCAATTTCCGCCTCGTAAAGCAGGTATTCATTGTTGGCTTTTTAGGGTACGTGATAGCTATTATCTGCTGGCCTTATGCGCATTTAGGCCTAATTGACAAGCCACTGGAAGCACTGAAAATAATGTCGAACTTCTTCATAAACATAGGGCTGCTTTATGATGGTAAAAAGATATTGAGCAACCAGATCCCGTGGTTTTATATTCCTAAATACGTACTCTATACAGCGCCAATAATAGTATTGGCGGGTTTTGCAATTGGCTGCCTTGGTTTGCCTGTCATATTCAGGAAGAACAGGAATATGCTGCTTTTTTCCTTGTTTGTATTGTTTGCGTGTGTGTTCCCTGTAGCCTATGCCATTCATAAGAAATCTTCTTTGTACGATGGTTGGCGTCACTTCCTGTTTGTCTATCCGATGCTGGTGATACTGGCTTCCATTGGCTGGACTGCCATCATTAATTCCAGACAAAAAGTCCTTGGTTATGCAACTATAGTGCTAATAATTATCGGGCTTATATCCCCGGTAAGGTTTGCTGTGGCTAACCATCCCTTTGAGTCATTATATTATAATGAAATAGCAGGTGGGCTTAAGAACATTTATGGCAGGTATGAAACAGACTACTACATGCTGGGCATAAAACCGGCAACAGAATGGCTGCTGCAGAATGAACACCTGGAGAATAAAAAAGTGACTATTGCCACTAACTGCACCTTCCCGCTGGTGGCCTACATATATCATTCCTATTATAAAAACCTGCCTTCAAAATATGACAGGATCTATGAAAGGTTTGCAGACTTCAGAAAGGATTCCATCTACGATGATTATAACAGGAAATACCCTGATTTTAAAGATAATAACCAGATTGCAGTTGCCTATATCCGGTATTATGAGCGGTATTCAAAAGACTGGGATTACTGTATTTTGTTTTCCCGCTTTGTGGACGCCAGCCAGCTTACTACAGGCAACTGGCCACCCGCAGAAACTATACATACTATAACTGTGGATGGGGTGCCTGTAGCCGCCATATTGAAAAGAAAAACACATAAAGACTTTGCCGGTTTTGAACTGCTCAAAGCAAAGAAAGTGGAAGAAGCCAAGGCCATGTTCGAGGAGTCTTTGAAGGAATATCCAAACAACGACCTGGTGTGGGAGGCCATGGCAGAGATATATGAAGCTATGGGCAAGCCAGACTCTGTTATATATGCAGGTTCAAAGGCGCTTTCAACATACCCCGGTGATGTGAATATGTACCAACTTATGGGCAATGCCTATATGAAGATGCGCCAGCCTGATAATGCTATAAAACTATATAAAGAACTGGCAAAGTATAATGAAGGTTACAGCCATTTTTTCCTCGCCTATGCCTATGCTGGTACCGGCAACGCCCAACAGGCCTTTATGGAAATTGATAATGCTATAGAAGCAGATCCATATAACCAGCAGGCATACAAACTCGGTATGCAGCTTGCCCAGCAAATCAAAGACCAGAACAGGGCAGAGGACTACTTAGAAAAAGCAAAGAAGGCATTTCCGGAGAGTGAGTAGTTTTGTTGGAATTTGTAATTTGGGATTTGTAATTTGGATTGATTTCTGCTAACTTTTTCACAAAACTGAAAATGTTTTTTTTTCTTGAATTTGTAAAAATTTACTGTTATGACGGCAGCGATGAAAAGAGAGCGCCTGATTACTTACCTGGCGGATGCGGATGATAAAAAAGTAAAAGCGCTTTATTCTCTGCTTGAAGAATACATTGACGACAGTAATGCAGCGCCTGTCTTTACTTAAAACGACAGCTTGAAATTCCTGATGAACGCAGGGCTTCTTTATTAAATGGTCAGGATAAGGGTATTGACTGGCAGACGATGCAAAATAATATCAGGGAAAAAAGAAAGGTGGCCAGATGAATTTTACCTTAATCTTCCACACGTATGTAGAAACCGATGTAAGCGAGGCTTATGACTGGTATGAAACACAGGAAAATACATAGCAAGCGTTTGTCGTCACAATCAAATAACAATTAATGTCTATGTAAACAGTGGGAAGAGATGACTATACAGTAAGCAGTATATATTGTGCATTTATAATGAGGGCTTAGCGATATTTATTTTTATAATTCTCCTTATCAAACCAAGCCTGCAGGCAGGTAATTTACCTTGCCATCTTTGCAAAAAAAACAATTATTGCATTATTAATTATGCTGAACAAAGCGCTCAGAAGAATTTGCGCTTTTCTTTTTCGTTAAAGCATACAGTTCATCCTTGGGAATCAGATTGAACAATATGTTCTTTTTTGCCATCATTTCCTGGCAGGAATAATCCATAGCCTTATTACCATTACCGGCCTTGTTTGCAGATATGGACTGGTAAGTATCCATTTTTATTGAAAATATTAATCCATCTATAGTTTTAAGAACCTCTTCCAGCCTGTCCTTTTGTTGGTTAGAAGTTTCAATGTCATTTGCGAGGCTTGTTTGTTTTCTGAACATAAAATTGTTATTTTTTCGTTAACCATTAACATTGCATAACAAATGTATAAAACTATGCCATAGAAAACAACAAAATAACAAATAATTTTTATTATAATTTTAATGATGAAAAAATTAAGGAAAAAATTTTGTTTTTTTTACAATTAAAATTGATTATCAACTATTTACAAACTATATCTAAATAATAACAAAATATAATTGAAAAATTTATTAACTAAATAATTATTTTGTAAATTCTAATAAATTCTCAGTTTTAGCATTTAGAATGAAATTGATTTGTTAACAAAACTAAACAACAACAAAATGGTAACATTTTAATCAGATAATTGTTTACCCACAATGATTTATAGAATATCTGTTTCAAATAAAGACTTCCTGGTTAATTCCTTATCATAATCCATTGATGATTCTAAATAATTTTGATTGTATTAAATTCGCTCCAGGCAAAAAAACACTTCTCTTCATTTTACCTATCGTGTACCCACAAGTATATTGTTATAATACGTTATGCCCCCGAGGGGCTATCTGTTTGTAGTTTATTTAGACAATTATGTAAATCTATGCCCCGTAGCGGGCTATCCAATACAAGAAATGGACAGGCCGCTACGGGGCAAATGTCGCCTTTAGATACTTTTTGCTACAAACAAATAGCCACTAACAGGGCATTTAAAAGTTGAAACACAGCAAAAAAGATGTGGGTACACGGTAGTTCATTTTACGGGATAACAAATAGCGGAAATGCAGCATTACAAAGACATGCATAAGAACCATCTACAATGTGCCTGCTTACTTTTATAGAACCCTTTCCAGTTGGTGTAATTATCTCAATTATTTCTTCCTTCATTGTAAGAATGAAAAAGAAGCCCGCAAATAATAATTGATTTATCAGGCGCTAATTTATCAATGCCCCTGATCCTTGTGCCCTTCGTTTCCATGTTGCTGGTTACCGCGTCCTTCATTGCCACGAGGCTGGGGCTGATTACCACGCCCTTCGTTTCCACGGGGCTGGGGTTGGTTTCCGCGTCCTTCGTTGCCACGAGGCTGATTGCCTCGTCCTTCATTACCACGGGGCTGGGGTTGGTTTCCGCGTCCTTCGTTGCCACGAGGCTGATTACCTCGTCCTTCATTACCACGAGGCTGATTGCCACGTCCTTCATTTCCACGGGGCTGATTGCCTCGTCCTTCATTACCACGAGGCTGGTTATTACCCCGTCCTTCATTGCCACGCCATTGGTTATGCATTGGGTGTTTTGGATTCTCATAATACCTCTGATCCCGGCTATCGCGAATTGCTTGCTGGTCATGCCGTCCCCTGTATTGGCCATACTGCCCTCTGTACCTGTCATTATGCATCCATGGATTGGGTTCGTTTATCACTACCTTATGTGCGTGATATAAGTCGAAATTGCGATAACGTGGAGGTAAATATAGAGAGGTCACCCACCGGCCATCAACAAAATAGGTATATTGTTGCTGTGGTACATTATAATACGCCTCTATATCCGGGATGTAGTAATAATCAACATAGTCATATCCTATCGGGCCCCATATCGGTTGAAGGCCAAGATTTACATGGATACTTACCTGCGCCTGAGCAGGAACATAAATGCAGGCGCTAATTAAAACGATGAGTACTAAAATGTGCTTTTTCATACAGAAGTATTTTATATTTTTTATTATACAATTACCATGCCATTAAGCATATAGCTTATTTAACTGTATGGTTATAATTAATGAAAAAATTAAACCATTGTCAATTGCAAAAAAAGCTGGTTAAGAAATAAAGATATTAATGACCATGCCCTTCTTCCTTTTGTCCTCCATTGCCATGTCCCTGGTTACCGTGTCCCTGATCTCCGCGTCCCTGATTACCATGTCCTTGATCTCCGCGTCCCTGATCTCCACGCCCTTGGTTACCGTGTCCTTGATCTGCACGTCCCTGATTACCATATCCCTGGTTACCGCGTCCCTGATCTCCACGTCCTTGGTTACCATGTCCCTGATAACCATACCCCTGATCTCCATGTCCCTGATAGCCACGTCCCTGATTACCATATCCCTGGTTACCGCGTCCCTGATTGCCATGCCCCCTGTCTTCATATCCGTTATTGCCATGCCATTGGCCATGCATAGGATGGTTTGGATTCTCATAGTATCTTTGGTCGCGGCTGTCACGGATTGCATACTGATCATGACGTCCCCTGTATTGGCCATACTGGCCTCTGTACCTGTCATTATGTATCCAGGGATTAGATTCGTTTATTACTACTTTATGTGCATTGTATAAGTCGAAATTACTATAACGTGGAGGTAAATATTGAGTAGTTATCCACCTGCCATCATCATAATAGGTATATTGTTGTTGTTGCACATTATAGTAAGCCTCTATATCTGGAATGTAATAATAATTAACATAATCATATCCTACAGGCCCCCATTCCGGCTGAATGCCAAGGTTGACGTGGATACTTACCTGCGCCTGAGCAGGAATATAAATGCAGGAGCTGGTTAAAACGATGAACACTAAAATTATCTTTTTCATACTATTGAAAAGATAACAATCATGCCATTGAAATAAAAAAATATTAATTTAAAAAGTATTATTGAAAATAAAAAAAATACATCGTATTCAACATAAGTTGCTGAATGCTGAAAATTATCAAACAATATTTTTTGCAGGAATTATTTTCGAAAATAGAATCTTAAATAAGAAAAATAAAATCTTACATAAGCGTACATTTCGTAACAAAATGATCCAGTTCTAAAGTATCATTCTTAAAATAAAGAGTATCAGTATATGTATTTATTTTCTCAAAAAAATTCTTCTGAGATTCAATATAAGCACATTTATAAATTATTAATGTAGAATCAGGGTAATGAGCATTATTCAATTTAGGAATATTTGAAGTTACGGAGTCATTCCTTAGACATGAATAACAATTTGTTTGTTCCGTATGATTTTTTTTCATGCAGGATGAAAAGCATAAAGCCACAGCAATAATCAAAAGTGTGTATCTCATAAAGAGTTCCTTATTTTCTACAAAAATATCATTTCTAAATACTAAACGGTACATTTTTTTTAAACCACCTTAAAAGGTGCAGAAATGTAATGTATTATATAATTCCGGCTTCAATAAAAATGAAGATAGATAGTTTGTAAATTGCATAATTATGAACAGGTCTTATGCTGATATGCCATTGCATTACGGGCAGGTGCCACCCTGGCTATACCAGCGTATGAGCAAACTTGGGGTAGCAATTGTGGAGGCTATAGTTCTGGAATACGGCAGGGGGGCAGTATTGCAACGACTGAGCGACCCTTTCTGGTTCCAGGCATTGGGATGTGTGCTGGGTATGGACTGGCACTCATCCGGAATCACCACATCTGTAATGGGCGCCCTCAAAAGGTCTGTGAATGAACGTTCAAAAGAACTGGGTATCTATATATGCGGGGGCAAAGGAAAATATTCAAAAGAAACCCCTGCTGAATTACTGCGCATTGCAGAACAGACAGGGCTTAACGGAGACCTGCTGGTAAGGAGCAGCAGGTTATCGGCAAAAGTGGATAATACCGCTATACAGGATGGCTACCAGTTATACCTTCATTCTTTTATCCTTAGCAGCGATGGCGACTGGGCCGTAGTTCAGCAAGGTATGAATAATGCTAACGGTATGGCGCGCCGCTATCACTGGCACTCGCCTTCGCTGTCTTCTTTCGTGGAAACGCCGCATACTTTTATCTATGGCGCCAGCCAGGGACTTATCTTAAACATTACAGACAAGCATGCAGATACTACCCGTTCCGGAATCCTGCAATTAACACAGGAGAACCCGGAATGGTTATTACCGGAAATAAGAAAGTTAGTGATGCCATCGCACCATGATGTAAAAGCCAGGGATGTAAATCTAAAAAGATTAGGGAGCGTATTGGCATTAGCTTACCAGAAAGAACACCTTGACATGGAGTCATTGCTGCTGCTGGAAGGGTTAGGTCCCCGCACATTACAATCATTGGTTTTAGTAAGCGAAGTGATACATGGCACTCCATCCCGGTTTGAAGACCCTGCCAGGTTTTCTTTTGCCCATGGCGGCAAAGACGGTCATCCGTTCCCTGTACCAACTATGGTTTATGATGAAGCCATAAAAACTTTGGAAACCGCCTTGCACCGGGCAAAACTCGGCCATACGGAAAAAAATGAAGCCATAAAAAACCTGGCAAAAGCAGCGCAACAGCTGGAAAAAGATTTTCTGCCTAATGATAACTTTGAACAACTAATAGAACGAGAAAGAAATGATTCCTGGAAATATGGCGGAAGAACCGTTTTTGGAAAGGCAAAGCCCCCGAAAAAAAAACCGGGTGATACACAGCTAACCTTGTTTTAAAATATTTTGTGTTAATATTGAAAATTAGAATCTACTACTTACTGAATTATCGAGTTGAAGTTGAAAGTATATCCTCCAGTGAAGTCCCGGAACAAGATTCAGCTCTTTTCGCAAGAGGGATTCAGGGTAAACAACTCACCTTGCCCTGTCTTTCCTGAATATTTGCGTTCAAGGTCGAGGAGCCATTTTTTTCGCTGAAGTCCGCCGCCATAACCAGTAAGGCTGCCATTCTCTCCTATTACCCTGTGGCAGGGAATAATTATTGCAATTCCATTTTCGCCATTAGCACCCGCTACCGCCCTGATGGCTTTTTCATTACCAAGAAATATGGATTGCTGTTTGTAAGACCTCGTTTCGCCGTAAGGTATTTTTAGCAAGCCTTCCCAAACATTCTTTTGAAAAGGTGTGCCAAGTAAATGCAATGGCAGATCAAATTCTTTCCTCAGACCAGTAAAATATTCACTGACCTGCTGTTCTAAAATCTCAAAATATGGATGTTCCTCCTCTGAAAATTTATCTCCTGATAAAGTTTCAATCCGTTTCATGATACTGTCAATACTGTGCCTGAATTGAAAATCGAATAAGCATATGCCTTGGCTGGTAGCGCCAATGCACATTTTTCCTACGGGTGTCTCTATGTGTTTCAGGAAGAGCATATCTACAGTAATTTAACAAAAATAAAGACTATCCGTAATTATTTTGCATACATCTGCTGCCTGATTATATACCATTATATGAGTACCTCCCTGTACCCATTTATCGGGTTGCATATTTGAGGGAAAGATGATCTTATCGTTTGTTCCATGCATTTGAACAACATTCATAGGATACAAATTATTTTTCCAATCGACTACAATGTTTAATGCCCTTTTAATAAAACCAGCAGGTGTATTTTTCATCATTGCAGATAATATTTTCCTGTCATCCCTGTTTTTCGCACCTGCTATCCAAAAACTAAAATAATTTGGTTTTGTAAACAACCATACGGGTGCTAGTTTAATTAGCAATTTAGCTATCCGCGACCTTCCAATCCACGGCAGTTCGGATGAAGTTTTTGCACTTGATACGAGGAATATCTTTTTAATGGCTCTTGTTTTTCCAATCTCTATTGCAAGCATCCCACCAAATGATAAACCAAGAATAACTGGTTTTTCATCCAGAATTTGTTTGGAGAGTTTTTGGGCATAGGATTTCATATCATCATTCGGATCGAAAGGCACCCAATGTACCGGCACAAATTCGTAGCCTGTAATCTGCAGATTTTTAAAAATCCGTTCATCAGCACCCATTCCACTAATACAATATATCCGGTTCATCCTTATTCCCAAGTCAAAAATCAAAAAATTTTCTTGTTGTTCATCCGATAGCTTTCTGAATTATCAGAAGGATGGAAAATAAGCAAATGTAAAGCAAAACTGAAACTATCAATTTCAATTGACCTGGCACTAATAAAAAATTGCAAAAAACTTACAGTGCTGGAAAAAAGATATTATGCCACAGTCTGCCTGAAACGCTCTTTAAAAGTACCTGTGAGATTGGAACTTATTATTTTTCCGGCTAATTCTATCATATTCCTGAATGCTAATGCATGGGCAATACCATGACTGATTATTACAGGGCTATTAATACCCAGAATAGGAGTACCTCCGTATATCTCAAAATTAAAATTATCCAGGAATGGATCTGAGAAGCCTTTTTTTACTTTGAAAATATCATAGATAGACTCTGCCATTTTTATAGCAACATTGCCTACAAACCCCTCGCAAACGATCACATCGGCTTTGTCGAGGAAAATATCCCGGCCTTCAATATTCCCTACAAAATTTATTCCCGGCAGCTCCTTTAAAAGAGGGTACGTAGCCTGACAAAGCAGATTGCCCTTACCTTCCTCTTCGCCTATGTTCAGCAACCCTACGCGTGGATTTTCTTCGCCCAGTATGTGTTGTGCGTAGAGGGAGCCTAACTGCGCGAATTGCACCAGGTATTCGGGTTTGCAATCTGCATTTATACCTGCATCAAGAATAAAGTTAAACTTACCGTCAACACGGGGTATCGGGGTAGCAATGGTCGGACGAAGTATTCCATCTATTGCTTTAACGGAATACATGGCGCCAACCATCATAGCGCCGGTATTCCCGGCGCTGATAAACGCATCCGCCTTGCCTTTATGCAACAGGCCAAAACCGATAGCAATACTGGAGTTTGGTTTTTCTTTCAGTGCCTTGGTAGGATGCTCATGCATGCCAATCACCTCACCCGCTTCGATGAATGTGTAACGGTGATGGTAATTATTCAATAATGCCATATAGGGTGCTGAAGCCTGGGCATCACCTATAAGCAAAAGATGTACTGACGAATCAGGCATCTGCTCAAAGAATAATTGTACACCTTTAATAGTCTCTGCGGGCGCATAATCGCCACCCATAATGTCAATCCCTATCTTCATTAACTGAAATGATTAGTTATTGATTTTTTTCACCCTCGGTAGCAGGAGCTTTGTCAACTACAACTTTACCACGATAGTAGAGTTTTCCTTCTACCCAGTGAGCGCGATGGCGCAGATGGCTTTCGCCGGTTACCGCGTCAATACTCCATGTTTCGGCTTCAGCCTTGTAATGTGTACGACGTTTTGCGCCTCTTTGCTGTGAGTGTCGTCTTTTTGGATTAGGCATCTTACTTTATTTATTATTGTTAATTTATTTTAATTCAAAATTCAAAATTCAAAATTCAAATAGTGGGAAACACCATTAAACCTTTCCTCTGCTAAAATAATATTAATACACTAATTCGCTCAACACTTTTAATTAAATACATATATAGCTATTGTATTTAATTAATTCCAGCTTTCTATTTTATACTAACTATTATTTATTTACTTCGTTTAGCCTTTTTACTTTTAACTTCCATTTTAATACTCTCCAAACCTTTCCACAACGGGTTACTTATTGATTCAGGTTGCTCGGATAATTGATCAAGCAAATTTAAGGCCTCCGGGTTACATCCTGAAGTTCCATCTCCGGAGTCAGGATGAATATGTTGTAATGGCACACTCAGCATCAAAAATTCGTATAACCAGTTACTAATATCTATCACCGTTTCGCTTCTCGGGATAAAGACTACATCATCCTCATCTTCTACCTTCTCCGCATCTTCCCCCATCAACTTAATCACGAGGTCGAATTCATCCCAAAGCCTCAGCTTAAAATCATCTCCGCATCTGTCGCAAGGTACAGTTACCGTACCATCAACATCGAAGTGAAGCATAAAAAAATTCTCATGCTTATCAAACTCCAGTGTTATCCTTGCATTCCAGTCGTTAAAACTTTCATCTGCCTCCCGCTCCTGCATGAAACGATCATCAATATCGTACACATAGGTATGGGGTCCGGGTTTTAATCCCTGCCAGGCTATCTCAAATTCCCGGTTATGCTTCATCTCAGTTCGCAGTTTGCAGTTTACAATTTGCAGTCAACTGCACATTTTAGTTAGCAGTTAACGGTCAACTGTTAACGGTCAATTGCTAACTGTAAACTGCCAACTGCACCACTCTTTTCAAACGGGATGCAAAGTTAGGGAAAAATCCTGTGATTACATCAACTTATTTCGCTTAATTAAAAATGCATGAAGTACTTCTTCCACAGGCCGGGAAAGGTCAACCGCTATCCTGTCCACCTGGTATTGATGGCACCGGCTTTCTATCATTTGCTGAAAATGACGCATTTTACTAATATATTGCTCTTTTATCTGCTGCGGCTGTAGTTTTATACGTTCACCACTTTCCATATCCACAAATTCATATGGCCGGTTTTCAAATTCAAAATCAAGTTCCTGCGCCCCGTCAACAATATGCAACAGTATCACTTCGTGCTTATTGTACCGCAGATGCTGTAATGCGGAAAACATTTCTTCAATATTGTCCGAATCATCCATCATATCACTAAATACAACTATTAGTGAGCGTTTATGCATTTGTTCGGCTACCAGGTGCAATGCTTTGGCGGCATTGGTAACCTTTTTTTCAGTGTTTATATCCAATGTCCGTTGCAGTTCGTTCATCAGCATTCGGTAATGGCTGTTGGCGGAACGGCAATCAGAGAAATAATATACGCTTTCATCGAATAATGCCAGTGAGGCCGCATCGAGCTGGCGCTTTAATAATTGCAGCAGGCTGGCAGCGGCCACACAGGAAAACTGAAGTTTATTCAGTTTTTTACTATCCCTTGGAAATTGCATGGATGACGAAGTATCCACAACGAGGCAGCAGCGCAGATTGGTTTCTTCCTCAAAGCGTTTTACAAACAACTTATCGGTACGGCCATATACCCGCCAGTCAATATGCCGGAGCGGATCGCCCTGGTTGTAAAGGCGGTGCTCGGCAAATTCAACCGAAAAGCCATGAAACGGGCTTTTATGCAGCCCAAGAATAAAGCCTTCCACCACCTGCCGGGCAATGAGTTCTAGATTATCTGTAAGCGGTTGCTGGAGGATCATTTTTTTTATCTGGAATTTGTAATTGGGAATCAGGATTGTTTTATACTCAAACGACAAAGTTAATTTATTCCTGACTTAAATGCTGTAACGCACTTTACCAAATTGCGGTAGCGAATAAACGATTGAAAAAAATGACAGAAGTAAATAAGGGCTACGATTGCAGTCTTTTTAATGTGGATATAGTTTGTAGCGGCTATAGTCACTGATTGTTATTAATTTCACCTGTTACAATAGATGGCATCTAAAACAACCTCAACTGCCCCACTTTCACCCTTCTGAAATCCTTTGTGTTCATTTCAGTGTGCGTTTCATTGAGGTGGAATTTTTTGCAGTATATCTGGAATTGCGTTTTTATCAGTTCGGCAAATTTTCCATCACCCACTATGCGGTTACCAAAACGGCTGTCGTTTACCTTGCCTTCGTGGCAGTCGCTTATCTGGTTCCATACTTTCGATGCCCTGTCCGGGAATGTTTTGTACAGCCAGTCTTTAAAAATACCACCTATGGCGCCATTCAGCCGCACTACAGTATAGCCAGCCCAGGTAGCGCCCGCTTCGCTTGCTGCTTTCAGCACATCGTGCATATGCATATCGTTCAGTCCGGGTATTATGGGAGCATTCATAATACCTGTCGGCACGCCCGCTTTGGATAATGTTTCCACCACCTTTAAACGCGAACGGTAAGAAGCGGTCCTTGGTTCCATTACCCTGCGCAGGTCTTCGTCAAGCGATGTAATGGACGTAGAAACATGCACTAAGTTCAGTTTGGCGAGGTCCTGAATAATGTCCAGATCCCTTAGCACTAAGGCGTTTTTAGTCAATATACCTACCGGATTCCGGTATTCCAGGCATATCTCCAGCAGCGCACGGGTGATGCGCATTTTGCGCTCTATGGGTTGGTAACAATCTGTATTGCCACTCAGTGAAATGGGTGTCGCAACCCAGTTTTTATTATCGAAATACTTCCTGAGCAGAGCGGGTGCATTCCTCTTTACCACAATCCTGCTTTCAAAGTCCACCCCTGCACTGTAGCCCCAGTACTCATAACTGTTACGGGCATAGCAATAGATACAACCATGCTCGCAGCCTTGATAAGGATTAGCGGAATACACCATACCCACATCCGGACTGGTGACCGTATTCACCAGCGTTTTGCTGTTATCATATATGTATTCCGTTTCACGCTTCTCCTGCTCCCAATCGTCAATACCCTCCGGATGCTCCTGCACATATTCCCCCTTCAGAAATTTATTCTTAGGATTATATTGCGCACCCCTGCCTTTTTCAAACCGGTCGTTAGCTATCTGGTTTATCATATTTTCTCAGTCTAAAGTCGTAAGTAGAAAGTCGTAAGCTGTTATCTAATTATACTTTGCACGGCATAGATTAGTGCATTTGTGGTTACTTACATTTAGTGGTACCACACCTCTAATATTTGGGATATCTACTCATCATCAATAAAAAATTCATTGAACTAATATCAGGAACGATGACAAAATAAATTCCACCATCTTACTTGTTCTTTTCCATTTTTTATGCGTTGCCAAACCTTTAAATAGGCTTGCTATTCGCAGCTTTGACACCTTTAAAAAAAGAAAAATAACTGCGCAATATGGTGGAATTTATTTTGTCAACGTTCCTTATAATAAATTTACCAGCAAGTTTATTTTGCGCAATTTATCTTTAATTTTTTTTTGGGGGTGATTGAAAATAGGTTTGTAATTGATAATCAATTAAATAGGTTAAAATTATCCACAAATTCTTGCTCATTCTTTGCGCACTTTTGCCCATTCTTTGCCAATTCATTGCTCAAAATATATTTAATTTTTTTATAATATTTTAAATGTTTGTAA
>CAISOH010000204.1 GCA_903887005.1 uncultured Bacteroidota bacterium
ATTGATTTATTGATTTATTGATTTATTGATTTATTGATTTATTGATTTATTGATTTATTGATTTATTGATTTATTGATTTATTGATTTATTGATTTTCCGGTTTACTTGCCGATCTATCAGATTTAGGAGCAGCTTCTTTAAAATTACCAAATTTATAACGAACACCAATTGTTAGGGACGATGATTCAATTCTATAATGTAAAGTGGTAACAGGTTTAATTAATGGGGCCTCTGCATTATTATAAACATCATAAAAAAGTGCAGCAAACTCTGCATTTAAAGCAATCCTTTCTGTAATATTCCGGGTGTAACCTGCATGTGGTCCACCAACAATACCAAAACCTCCATCTGGTTCTATATAATATACATTTCCTGTTGGGTGTGACGTTATAGTTGTTACAGGGTGAATACTGTAAGCGTCTTTTAATGCGTCCCTTTCTATTCCTAATCCCAATTCTCCCCCAACATAAAAGTATCCGGTTTTAGTATTTATTTTTTTGTTTATTGTTGCGCAGTAAGAAGTGGTAACTTTACCATAAATAAATTCCATTCCTTTACCGCCAGGTTTTAAAGAATAAAGTTGAGGAAAATCAACTGAAGACTTGCGTGATAATTCAAGAACATGAAAATCTACCCCTATTTGAAAATTGTGATTCAAATTTGCCAAAAAAGTAAAATTAGTAGCATAATTTGGTGTTATGATATCTCCTTTATAGGTTTCATTAGAAGAAGGTTTACTATTAATACTTAAACCACCACCAATACCTATTTCATAGTTTTGGGCAATAATTGAATTATTAGAAATTGGCTTATCAGATTTAGAAGAAGCTTCTTTTGAATTACCCAATCCATAACGTATGCCTATTGTAAAAGGGTAAGAAATAATTCCATAATGCAATTGATTATTTGGTTTAATTAAAGGGTTCTGAGCCTTATTATTAACATCATAAACAAGTGTAGCAAACTCTGCATTTAATGCAATCTTATCTGTAATATTTCGGGTATATCCGGCATGTGGACCAGCAACAAATCCATAACCACCATCCGGTTCTATATAATATACATTACCTGTAGGGTGTGTTGAAACGGATCCTACAGGGTGCTTACTGTAAAGGTCGCTAAAAGCATCTCTTTCAATCCCTAATCCCATTTCCGCCCCAAAATAATAGTATCCCTTTTCAGTATTTATTTTTTTGTTTATGGTTGCGCATAATGACGAAGTAACTTTACCGTAGATAAATTTCATTCCTTTACCGCCAGGTTTATCTGTATATAGCTGAGGAAAATCAACTGAGGATTTTCGTGATAATTCAAGTACATGAAGAGCTATTCCGACTTGCCAGTTGCGTATTAAGTTTGCCAGAAAAGTAAAGTTAGTAGCATAATTTGGAATAATGATATCTCCTCTGTAGGGTTCATTGCCATTTTGGCTAGGTTTACCATTGACACTTACGCCTGCACCAATACCAATTTCATAACTTTGGTTGAAAATTGAGTTACTGGATTTCGAAATGGCTTCCTTAAAATCGTCAAATCTATAGCGAATGCCTATTGTTAGTGGATAGGAAGCAATACGATAATGCAAATTAGTAAGTGGTTTAACTAATGGCGCTTCTGCCTTATTATTTACGTCATAAACTAGTGCCGCAAACTCCGAATATAATGCAATCTTTTCTGTAATGTTTCTGGTATAACCGGCATGTGGACCATAAACAAGCCCATAACCACCATCTGGTTCCATATAAAATACATTCCATTTAGGGTTTCTTGTGTGTGCATCTCTTTCTATTCCTAATCCCATTTCAGCACCTAAATAAAAGTAGCCGGTCTTTGTATTGATTTTTTTGTTTATTGTAGCACAAAATGAAGAAGTAATTTGTCCATAAATAAATTTCATTCCTTTACCATTCCCTTCTTGTGTATATAAATTAGGAAATGATTTATATGTTGAGGATCTTGACAACTCAAGCACATGAACGTCTAATCCGATTTGCCAGTTACTTTTTAAATTTGTCAGGAATGTAAAGTCAGTAGCATAATTCAACAACATTTTATTCGCACTGTACATTTCATTCTGGGTAGGTTTGCTGTTAATACTTAAACCACCACCAATTCCAAATTCAAATTTTTTCACAAAACCAAGTGGTAACTCATTGGATTTATTGGGTTTTAGTGCAGCTTCCCAAAAATCATTAAATCTATAACGAATACCTACTGTTAGTGGGTATGCAGAAATGCCATAATGTAGGGTAGTGGCTGGTTTAATTAATGGTGCCTCTGCTTTATTTTTGACATCATAAACAAGTGCAGCAAACTCTGCATTTAATGCAATGTTTTCAGTAATATATTGGGTGTAGCCAGCATGTGCACCATAAACCAGTCCACGGCCTCCATCTGGTTCCATATAATAAACTTTACCCGTAGGATATCTTGTGTTAGCATCTCTTTCTAATCCGAATCCCATTTCAGCTCCCAAATAAAAGTATCCGCTCTCAGTATTGATCTTTTTGTTTATGGTTGCGCAAAAGGAAGAAGTAACCTGACCATAAATAAATTTCATGCCTTTACCACCAGCTTCAGCAGTATAAAGCCTGGGAAAATCAGTAGAAGACTTTCTTGATAATTCAAGTGCATGAACATCTATTCCAACTTGCCAGTTACTCTGTAAATTTGCTAAAAAAGTTAAATTGGAAGCATAATTTGGGAGAATAATATCTCCTCTGTAAGATTCATTTTGGGTAGGCTTACTATTAATACTTACACCAGCACCGATACCAAGTTCAAATTTTGTAACAACTTTCTTTTTATTTGGATCAACAGATTCCTTTTTTTTTACTTTATCAAGAGATTTTCCAACTCCTCCTCTTTCCTGAGCAAAACCAATAAAAGGTAACATTATAAGGAGGATTAAAATTTTTGTTTTCATGTTATTTTATTTTAATGGCCAAAAAATGTATCTGGTTTGTAACCTCGGGTTTGTTTATCATTAAATCCAAAGGCATACCTGAAACCCACCGTACATGTAAATGCAACGATATTGTAATGCAGATTCCTATCTGGCAGGAACACTGGAGCATGTGCATTATAGTCAAGGTCGAAATCAAGTATGGATGTTTGAATATCTAATGCCCATCTTTTAGAATAATAATAAGTATAGCCACCTTGTACACCAAAACATGGACCATAACCAAAATCAGGAGCTATATATTCCGCTCTAGGTGGAGCGAGGCCTTTTCGAAGGATATTTCTTGCTTCTACACCTCCCATAGATATCCCGGCATAAAAATATCCGTGTTCTTTGTATATTTTCTTATTCAATACTCCGCATAAAGAAGTGGTAATTTCTGAGTAAACATTTTGCTTTGTATCATTTCCTGTAATTGTATAACCAGGTCCTTCGTATGACAAACGTGATAGTTGCAAAACATGAACTTCTACTCCTATTTGCATATCATAATCAATATTTTTCAATCCTAAAATGTTAGTAGAATAATTAAATGCAACCTGGTTGCCCTTATAATACATGTTGTTTGTAGGACTACTATTTATGCTCGCACCAATATTTAAAGCTGCTATCTCGTATTTTTGAGCAATGCTATTGAAAGAAAGTAATATTAAAAGCAGCGAGTATTTTATTTTCATAGGCTATCTTATTAGAGAATAATAGGGACAAATCTAAAACTATTTTTTGATTTTAGATAAATTTTTTGTATAAATGTAGCAAAGATTGATTTTTTCTTTGGCATTGTACGCCGAATGTTTTTTTTCTGGTATAGAAGTGATTTTATACTGCAAAAAAACAGTCCACTTTAGATAAACACAATTTTATAAAAAAAGATAAAAATATCCTATTGTATTTATTGCATTTGCAGGAAATCTTCATTACTTAACTTTTAAAAACCTGACAAAATGATCGAAACGGAAAAAGGTTATAATACCTGGAGGCTGAGTTGAGTTGACCTGAGCTAAGGGAGAAGCAGTGGTATTATTTCGTTTGAAATCGAAATTTATCCCAGACAAATACTATAATCAGTAGTGATATTTTTCTGCAGAGGATAATATTTTACATGTTTATTCGCGGTGTAAATACTTAAGGAGTGCATTGTATAGTATTGAAATAAATTTATTAATACCAATATAACAATACCATACTTAAATACATGACTGAAATCATAAAAAAATATGACTAAAATCATAAAATATGTTGATTTTCTCATTTGAATTATTACTTTTATGATAAGTATTATGTTGATTTCTCAAAATTTTCTGCGATTATGTTAAATCTTAATAACAAATTTTTTTATCAAAATGGTTCCATGATCTTTCCTCAACCATTTGAGGAAAAAAAATCGTTGATGAATAATTTTTTATTCAAATCGGATATTGCGGCTTTACAAAAGGTTTGCGACAAATTGTTCAACATTCCATCTAATCAGGGAGTTTATTACCAGCCTATTCTGCCTGCGGTGATGGTTACATTTGCAAAAAACAAACAATGCGGGCCTACTTCATTACCTTACAGTGAATGGGGAACTGTAGCTTATAATGAGGTTATCATTTCGTTTTTTGTAGTTCGTATCAAAAAAATGGGAGCCGTTTGGATAGCTGAAAAGGTAAGCGCTTGCGTACCTTATATTTTTGTTGACGATCCTATAGCTATGGTATTAGGGAGAGAGATTTACGGAATGCCCAAAATAATGTCCACGGTGGCAGTTCCGGTTTATCCTTCGTCTGCTCCTGCCCCCTTCACATTGGAAACCATTTCTACGCCAAAATTACAAAATGGCCTTCCTTTTAAAAATATGCAAATAGCTGCTATTAATCAAATAAACTCAGATAACACAAAACCAGCACAGGAATGGACTGATGTTGGTTTAGCGCTGGATGCAATGAAAAATATCGTGTTTGGCGGTGGACATATCGAAATACCCGGGTTAAGCCTGGTATTTGAAGTTGTTGATCTGCTCCTGGAAAAGGAAATGTCATTTGCTTCATTAAGGCAATTGCGCTCTATAGGAAATCCTGACGAAGCTGTACATAAAGCAGTAATAGAATTTGGTACTAAGATGATGAAATTTAATGCAGGCGGAATTTTGAATGGTACTTTTCAACTTAAACTTCCCCAAAATGGATTATTCCCAATAGCTGAAGATTTAGGTATTTCAGATGGTCAATTGGCCGAAAGCGCTTTTTGGATTGATTGGGATTTTCTTTTTCAGACAGGAACGGAAATCTGGTCAAACAGAGAACCGGAAAAAACAACATTCTTTCAGCGACTTTCTAAATTATTTTAATAAAAAACATAAATATTACTATAATGGCAACGACCGAAAACACAAATACAGCAAAACAAAAAATTGTAATTCTTGGAGGCGGTGTATCTTCCATGACTACCGCTATGCAATTAACTGATGAACCTGACTGGCAGGACAAATATGAAATTACACTTTACCAATTGGGCTGGCGCCTTGGTGGTAAAGGAGCAAGTGGACGTAACAGGGATATTGCCAACAGAATTGAGGAACATGGGCTGCACCTTTGGTTTGGTTTTTATGATAACGCTTTTGATCTTATTCAGCGTGTTTATAAAGCAAATGACCGTCCCCTCACTAAGCCTCTGGCAACATGGCAGGAGGCCTTTAAGCCATATGGCCTGTTTGTTTTGATGGAGTATGTGTATGGGGACTGGCAATATTGGCCAATACAGTTTCCTCTTAATGATCAGGTACCTGGCTTATCAGGGCCTCCGCCAACGATATGGGAAATGCTCCGGGAATTTTTAGCGACTTTGTTTGACCAGCATATACAGTATTTCAAAAAGAAAGAATCAGAGGGGAAGAAACCATCTGCGTCACCTGCTCCTGCCCATCATCCGGGATTACTTGAAAAAATTGGAGATTTTTTTAAAAAACACGGTTCGGCACCTTCTCCTGAAGATCATAATAGTTTTCTTTCCGGGCTGGAGTCATGGTTTTCCGGTGAAGAAAAAGAAGTAGAGGCTGTTGCAATTGATTTCGGCGCAAGCCTTATTTATGCAGCCATGCAATTTATGAATAGTGTAGTGGACCATAACGAAACCCACCACAATATTCTTCTGAATTTTATTGACAAAATATTGCAAAGGACATGGTCGAAGGTTGAATACGAGATTGACGAAGATCCTGAAACAAGACGCTTGTGGATAGAAACAGACTTTGCCCTTTCTATGGCAAGGGGTATTCTGCTGGACGGAGTAATAACGCAGGGGTTTGACGTTATTAATGATATGGATTTTCGTGAATGGATGAAAAAAAACGGATGCTCCGAAATGACACTGGATTCCTGTTTGGTGCAAGCTGTTTATATTATTGCGTTTGGCGGCTATAAATATTTCACTTTTGAGGCAGGCACCGCCCTCCGCGGAGTTTTAAGGATGGGACTTACTTATAATGGCGCTCTTTATTACCGCATGCAGGCAGGGATGGGCGACACTATTTTTGGCCCCATGTATGAAGTATTGAAGAAACGCGGTGTAAAATTTGAGTTTTTTCATAAAGTGAAAAACTTAAAACTCAGTGAGGATAAAAAAAATATTGAATCAGTTGAAATGGGAATACAGGCGACCTCCAAAAACGGAATCGAATATAGTCCGATGTTTGATGTAAAAGGGTTGCCTTGCTGGCCATCGCATCCGGATTATGACCAATTAGAACAGGGACAACAATTGAAAGAGCAGCATATCAATCTTGAATCCTATTGGACGCCCTGGCAGGATGTAGGGCAAAAAACGATCCGTTACGGTATTGATTACGACATTTTAGTACAAGGGATCTCCATTGGCGCGCTTCCGGTAATAGCAAAAGAAATTCTTGATACCAACGAAAAATGGAAGGTCATGGTTGACACTGTGACAGCTTGCGAAACTCAGGCCTTTCAACTCTGGCAATACCCGGATATTGCAGGTTTGGGATGGCCATACTGGACTGGCGATCTACCCATTTCAGGTTGCTATATTGAACCTTTTGACACCTGGGCAGATATGAGCGATCTGATTATCAGGGAATCCTGGCCTGACGATGCTTTTCCAAATAACATCGCATATATGTGCGGGCCAATAATGGATCGGGTAGATTATTCGAAATGGGATTTTAATGACCATGATGTACCTCAAAAGGCTTATGATGCAGTTGTTGACGGTACTCAAAAATTTTTAGAAGAACACGTTGGTAAATTATGGCCGAATACTATTGACGAAAATGGCAACTTTAAATGGGAACTGCTTGTAGATTTAAAAAACGGGAAAAATGAAGAGCGATTTAAAAGTCAGTGGTTCAAAGCCAACATAGATCCTTCAGAATTGTATGTACTTTCTGTAACCAACAGTACTAAGAACAGGCTAAAAACCAATGAATCAGGTTACGACAATATGTTTATTACCGGTGACTGGATATTTACGGGGCTTAATTGCGGTTGCGTTGAAGCAGCTGTTATCGCCGGCAAGCAAACGGCACGGGCAATACTAAAACAGGATTTTGAGATATACGGGGAAATAGATCACGTATAGTAAGTGAAATTTTTTTGTGACTTCTGATAAATATCAATTCGATTTTAAGCTATGTTTAAAGGCTACAATATTATTGAAACCCTTCATCAAGGCATTAAGTCAAATGTGTACAGGGCCAATTCTATAGAAGGTAACAAAACGGTGGTGATAAAAGCATTGGCTAACCCATATCCAAAACCATTGGAAATAGGGAGGCTGCGCCATGAATTCCAGCTCCTGGAAAGTTTGGGAATAAAGGGTGTGCCGGAAGCCATTTGCTTTGAGAAAAGTGACAATTACTATGGCATTGTTCTGGAAGACCACAAAGGCATTCCTGCTAAATTGTATCTGAATAACCAGGGACCTGATCTTAGTTATTTTCTGGACATTGCAATTCAGCTTTGCCAGATTATCTCCGGCTTACACTCAAAGCAAATTATTCATAAAGACATAAAGCCTTCCAATATAATTGTATCTCCGGCAACAGGACAGGCAGAACTTATTGATTTTGGATTGTCCGTTCGGTTGTTGTCCGGTACGCAGGAATCTTCGGGCATTGGAATACTAGAAGGTTCACTGCCATATATTTCACCGGAGCAAACCGGAAGAATGAACAGGCCGGTTGATTGCCGCTCCGACCTTTATTCATTGGGGGTGACATTTTTCGAATTAGTAACAGGCCGTTTGCCGTTTATTGCAGATCATCCGCTTGAATGGGTGCATGCGCATTTGGCGCAAAAACCTCCGGATCCACGTGCATTCCGGGCTGACTTACCGGAGGCTATTGCCGTTATCATTTTAAAGTTGTTATCCAAGACTTCAGAAGACCGGTACCAGAGCGCGTACAGCCTGCAAACAGACCTGGAAAATTGTGAGGTACAGTGGAAAGAAAAAAAGAGCATTACAACTTTTGAACTTGCTGCTGCCAACACTTTCGGGCTTTATGTGACGCCTTCAAATCTCTATGGGCGCCAAGAGCAATTACAACAATTATCGGAAATATTGAATAGTGTTGCGGAAGGGAGTAATACGCAATTAATAATGGTGTCCGGTTATTCAGGCATCGGTAAAACTGCTTATGTCCAGGAAGCCCGGAAACAAATAACCATTGCTAAAGGAAATTTCACTTCAGGTAAATTTGATCAGTTAAATAAGGGTCTGCCTTACTCAGGGTTTATTCTTGCCTTTACGGAGCTGGCCCAGCAATTATTAACTGAAAAAGAAGAAGATTTACAAAATATAAAAGCACAGTTGCTGGAGGCTTTGGGGGGCAATGCTCAAATTATAAATCAATTGATCCCGGCATTTGAGCTGATTATTGGTACCCATCCTTCCCCGCCTTCGCTGTTGCCGGAAGAAACTTCCAATCGTTTTTTACAGACATTAAAAACATTTGTAAAGACACTGGCAAGGCCCGGCAGACCGCTTATTATTTTTCTTGATGACTTGCATTGGGCAGATATTGCTTCACTTAGCCTGCTGGAACTACTGGCATTAGATCATGAATTACAAAGCCTCGGTTTAATAGGTTCTTACCGGAGTAATGAGGTTGATATTTCCCATCCGCTGGTTCAAAGTCTGAATAAAATACGATCATTTATACCGTTCCATGAAATCCAGTTAGGTAATTTAAAACTGAATGATGTCCGGTCTTTGCTGTCAGATGCTTTTAAGGGGCCGGAACAGGAAACTGATGGTTTGGCAAAGTTACTTTTAGCAAAAACGGAGGGTAACCCGTTTTTCTTAACCCAATCATTACGTAACTTATATGATGAAGGGCAGATCTATTTTGATCCCGGCAATGGCAGATGGAACTGGAATGAAGCCGAACTGGGCAGCATGAATATTTCGGACAACGTGGTGGAATTCATGGTGTCTAAAATTCAAAAGCTGTCAGCGAATGCCCAACAATGTCTGAAGTTAGCCGCCTGTATTGGCAATGAATTTTCACTAAAGTTACTGGCGGGTGTTTCGCAACCCGATGTTTTGTCAGGATTAAACCAGGCCCTGGAGCAAGGCCTTATTTCTTCCCTTGACGAAAATTATGTTTTGCTTTCAGATGAACAGCATTTCCAGGATAATTTTTATTCTGATGATAAAATAACTTTATCGGCGCCAGATGCCAGGTTTAAGTTTCTGCATGACAGGGTGCAGCAGGCCGCTTATTCGTTGTTGTCGGATGAGGAGAGCAAAAAAATACATCTTCAGCTTGGACAAAATATTATCAGCAGTTCGAATGAAAATAAAATAAAGGAACAGATTTTCATTATTTGCAATCACCTGAATACAGCCAGGGAATTAATTTCAGATGCTAAAGCTCGGACTGATCTTGCTAAGCTCAATCTTGATGCAAGTAAAAAAGCGGCTGACGCAACGGCCTATCCCCAGGCGCTGGAATATTCGGCCACGGGCATTTCGTTACTCCCCGGTAATGCAAGGCAGGAGGCCTACCAGCTATGGAAAGAATTGAACCATATTTTTGCCCAATGTAATTACCTGCTTGGAGATATGCAGAGCGCGGAGAAAGACTATAGCCAATTGCTGTCAAACAGTCAATCCAGGTTTGACAAATTACTTGTTTACCGGGCTTTGGTGAACATGTATGCGTCTGGCAATTTACCCTCAAAAGTAATAGAAACAGTAGGAGCAGCGTTACTGCTTTTCAAGGTAAAAATACCGGAAACACCACTTGCTTATAAGCTTAGGATCATTGCCAGCATTGCAGAAATTAAATGGGCGTTGCGAAATAAAACAACGGAGGATGTTTTGCAAAGTCCCCGGTCTGAAAATGAAGATCATATTAAGTTAGCGGAATTGCTGGTTGAGTCAGGCCCTTCTCTTTACCTGGCAAATCAGGACTTGTTTGCCTGGCAGGTTCTGTTTCAGGTTCGTCATGCTTTGAAATTGGGGAACACTCATACCACGGCGCTTGCGTTCACCGGTTACGGAATGATCATGAATGCTGCTTTTGGCGATATAGATTTAGCCGGTAAAATGGCAGACTTAGGCGAAAAGTTAAATCATGCAATGGGAAATCCTTATACATATTGCAGACTGAAATATATAATTCACAATTTTATTTCACATCATAAATCCGATATCCGGACATATTTTAATGACTTTCAGGCGCTCGCCAAAATGGCGCTGGCGGGCGGTGATTATTTATATTTAGGGATGAATTACTCCAATATCATATTGTATAATGCAGCGTTAGGCCAGGGTTTGGCCGAACTGATCCATGAAACCGACATTAACCTCAATCATTTACTGCAACTCAAAAATGATTATAACTATGAAATGATTGTTTGCCGGTTGCAGTCTTTATTGCTTCTTACCGGCAAAAAGACAATGTCATGGAAAATTGACAAACCCAATATTACCATTGAAGAGGAAATAAGCCTTTTGAAAAATGAACTTGCCTTTACCCATCTATGCATAATGTACACTTCCCTTTATGAAATCAATTATTTACTCAACCTGGAGGAAGATAACCTGGTAAACAGACTGCTGGATAGTGAGACTTATCTGAATTTTATTATTGGCATTTACAGCTTTATAGATTTTGCTCTTTTTCAATCACTTTGCTTTTACAAAGTTTTCCATTCTCAAACACCGGATACCCGGAGCAAATTTAAAAAGATAATAAAAGATCATCTTAAAATACTAAAAAGAAGGTCGGTTACATGTGATGCTAATTATGGCAGTTATTACCGGCTGATAAGCGCCATTTATCTGCTCATCAGCAATAAGGAAAATGAAGGATTACAGTTGCTCGAAAATATAATCCCGGAATGCCAGAACCGGGAACTGACACATCTTTCGGCCATAGTCAAAGAACTTATCGGCCAGATATACTTAAAGCGGAATAAAGAGAAAATTGCATCAGTTTATTTAAAAGAAAGCGCTTATGATTTCAACAGGTGGGGAGCTATTGCCAAGGTAAAGCTGATGATTGGGCAATATCCTTTTTTAGAGCTGAATAAAGATTATAATTTTAGTGAAAATGATGAAGAAATTCGCTCTGACACAATTATTACGGAAAGCCAGCATGGTTTAGACCTTTCCAGTCTGATGAAATCAGCTACAACCATATCAGGAGAAATTATTTTGAACAAATTGCTGCCTTCGATGATATCGATAGTAGTGGAGAATGCCGGTGCCCAGGTTGGTTACCTGGTGCTTGAAAATAATAATAATCTGGTGCTTTCTGTAAAACGCAACGTATCTAACCCTGATGCAGAATTTATGCACGAGTTACCTGTAAATGAGTGTGTTGAAGTGGCGCAGGCCGTTATTAAATATGCATATCGGACACAGGATATTGTAATATTGGAAAATGCTTATTCTGATGAGCGTTTTAAAAATGATGAACATATCAGGAAGAATAAGTTAAAATCCATATTGTGCATTCCTATCATCCACAAAGGCGCTTTCAGAGGTGCACTTTATCTCGAAAACAACCTTGTAACACATGCGTTTTCTGAAGAGCGGGTAAATGTTATGAAAATTCTCAGCTCCCAGATAGCCATTTCTTTAGACAATGCATTGCTTTACCATAACCTGGAAGACGCACTGGGGAGACAGGTGACCCTTACTGAGGCATATAGCAGATTTACACCTAAGGAATATCTGCGGTTCCTTGGCCACACTTCCATACTGGATGTAAAATTGGGTGACCATCGTATCGAAACGATGACTGTACTGTTTTCTGATATTCGTTCCTACACTACAATAGCCGAACAATTTACTGCTGAAGAAAACTTTAAATTCCTAAGTGCTTACCTCGAAAAAATGACAGAGATAATTACAGCACACAATGGAATGGTGAACCAGTTACTTGGTGATGGTATCCTCGCTTTTTTTAATGAAACTGATGATGCTTTGCGTGCAGCAATTGAAATGCAGACCTTATTGCAAAATTACAGGGTAGAGCGCAAAAATGGCGAACCCATCCGGATCAAGGCCGGGATAGGTTTACATTCCGGGGAGGTTATTATTGGAATTGTGGGGAATGCACAAAGTATGGCTACAGGTATTGTTTCTGATACGGTTAATTCAGCAGCAAGGATTGAAGGATTAACCAAACATTTTGGAGTAAATATTTTATTGAGCGAAACAGTAGTAAAACAATTGAAGACGGGCACCTGCGATCAGCTCAGGTTTATTGCCAGCGTCATAATGAAAGGGAAAAAGCAGGGGCTTGGGGTATATGAATGCTTTGATGGAGACAACCCTGAAATAAAAATAAAAAAATTACAATCTCTTAATGAATATCATCAGGCCGTAAACTTATATTCATCGAAGTATTTCCGGCAAGCTTCAGACAAGTTTACTCAATTATTTCAGAATAATAATTCTGATACACTCTTACATTATTATCTCGGTAAATCTGAATCTATGATTAATAAAGTTATTCCTGAAGATTGGAATGCCACTGAGGTGATGGACTTTAAATAAGCTGGATAAGTTAGGGTAACATTACATCCGAAATTCGAATCATCATATACCGCGGCAATGTGGTAGCTGGTATAGTGCGTATAAAGAAATTTGCTTATGACATATGGGGTGATACCGTAAATGCCGCAGCCCGTATTGAACAACACTGCGAGGCAGGTAAAATAAATATTTCGCAAAATACGTATGAATTGGTAAATGATAAGTTTGGTTGTGTGTATAGGTGGAAGATGGAGGCGAAGGGTAAGGGTGGAGTGAAGATGTATTTTTTGCTTCGCCTGTCGTAGATTTAGCCAAGGCAGGCAGGTCCGGAATCTGGATTAATCCTTTGTGGTTGCCCTGCTATTCTGTAATAAAGACCTGTATATAGGAATAAAAAGCGAAGAATAAAAGAGTATTTTAGCTGGATTATTTTCCGTAAAAATATTATTTAAAATCCGCAAAATATATTTTGTCGATTTTTTATCGGTAATGAATTAATTTTATATTTTTAGAACTTACTAAGTCCCATTTATATGCAATTTGAAAAGGTCAAAAAATTTATACTGGGTAAGCTCAGGAAAGAGTTGCCTAAAAATCTCACTTATCATAGCCTCGGTCACATAAAGGATGTCTATGGTGCAGCAGAAACGCTGGCAGAGTTGGAGAAGGTAACAGGAGATGACCTTACCTTATTGCTGACTGCGGTTTTATTTCATGATTCGGGCTTTCTGACGCAGCAAAAAGATCATGAACGTCTGTCGTGTGAGTTAGCGCAACAATATTTGCCCAGCTATGACTATACGCCGGAACAAATAGAACGGATTAGCGGCATGATAATGGCGACACGGATACCTCAGACACCCCATAATAAACTGGAAAAAATAATTTGCGACGCCGACCTGGATTATCTTGGCAGAGACGATTTTTTTATTATTGGGGACAGGCTGTATGATGAGCTCTGCATGTATGGTATTATCAGCAATGAAAATGAATGGAATAAGCTACAGGTAAGGTTCCTGGAAGGGCATCGCTATTTTACTGCATCTGCCAAAAAGCTCAGGAAAGCAAAAAAAGATGAATACCTTGCACTGGTAAAATCGAAGATTAAAAAATAATTTGTTTAGATGAAGCTACTTAGTCATTTTCCTCATTATATCGAGGACGTAATTTATACTGTGGCCGGAGTAATAATTACCGGGTTTGCACTAAAAGGTTTTTTAGTGCCGAATGATTTTTTAGACGGAGGCGTAACTGGTGTTTCTCTTTTACTGCATGAATTATATCATTTCAATCTCGGTATTGTTATCGTGCTGGCTAATATTCCCTTCGTAATATTGGGAGCCTTTCTTATCAATAAGAGATTCGCATACCGGACTCTCGCCTGCGTTGTTCTGCTTGCAGCGTGCCTTGAGTTTTTCCCTTATCAACTTGTTACGAAAGATATGTTGCTTGCGGCCATTTTTGGTGGTTTCTTCCTTGGGCTGGGTATCGGCCTGGCCATGCGCGGCGGCTGCGCCCTCGATGGCCTTGAAGTGCTGGCACTATACACGTTAAAACGAAGCAGCTTTACAATCAGCGAAATAATTTTAGGTTTAAATGTTTTCATTTTCCTGTTGGCTGCATTACATTTCGGGCTTGAAAGGGCCTTATTCGCGATGCTTACCTACTTCATAGCTACCCGCACAATAGATTTTGTTATTGAGGGGCTTGAAGAATATACAGGTGTCACAATAATATCCGGTAAAAGCCAGGAGATAAAAGAGAAATTAGTATTGCAGCTGGGCAGGGGCATCACTATTTATAAGGGCGAACGGGGATTTATGAAAGACAGCTTTGAACAAAGCCATGATTGCGATATTGTATTCACCGTAATCACACGCCTTGAAGTACGCAGGCTTAAAAATGTAGTCCACCAGCTGGACCCTAAAGCCTTTGTTTTTACACATACCATCAAAGAAGCTGCCGGAGGCGTATTGAAACGGCACGTAGGGCATTAGAAAAGTAAAAAGAATTGAATCATTACCGTTTAAAAAGCTCAATAAATACCGGGTTTTCTTTAGTTATTTTGCGCTCCTGCCGCAATCCATTTTTGGAATTGTATGATCTTACAATCCGAGAGTTTACTGCCACCAAGGGGCATAGCGTTATGACCTGCTAAATGCTGCAAATCACCCATTAGTTTCCCGTTCTGGACCTGTACAAGTACGCCATTATAATTATCAAGGACTATCCCGCCACCCGAACCCGGAGCAGGCGCTGATGCATGACAGGCATAGCAATAACTTTTTAGTATGGGAGCTATTGCATTAGCGTATGTAAACTTGGTAGTGTCACAATTTACAGCACAATTAGTATCGTTGTGGGCCCCCATGTCTATCCAGCGCCTTATAAAACTGAGCTGGGTGCTATCCAGCTTTGGTGTAGGATAGGTAGGCATTTCTCCATTGACACATATTGTGTACAATTTGCTGCCTGAACTATTGCCGGGCCTCAACCCTCTTGATACTATCCCCGAATAATTAGTGAGATTATATCCTTCCGCCCTGGTAATTGCATCATGGCAGCCACTCTTGGCGCAACTGGAAATAAAAACAGGTAGTACATCGCGCTGGAAACAAACCGAGGTATCCACATTCCCGGCTGTAGTATCCGGGTTGTTATTATTGTTATTATTGGTTGTAGTATCCTTAATTACAACAGGAATTGATATCTGGGGTTTATGGGTGCAGGCATAGAAACCGGATAATAACAATATAGGAGCAATAATAAAGGCATATTTTTTCATGGCTATATACTATTTATTTAGTATTATTCATTTGTAGTTGATTTGCAATTGAATGAATTCAAAGTTACCATATTAAATAAACTAAAAACATTGCAAAATTGTTAAATCCGGGCAGTTTGTCATCAATAAACGATTCGCACTTTTCAAATTTTATACAGAATACATTTATAGCTTTGCCGCTTCAATTTATGTACTATAGCCGCTGAATATGAGATTTATTATTTGCCTGGTTTTTTTTGTCACCTTATTTTTTAATGGTTTTTCACAACAGGTTAAACCTGCCGGGCCTGGTAAAATCAAAGGCCGTATCATTGATTCCACAACTGGCCAGCCTATAGAGTATGCCACTGTAACAGCCTTTTTAAAAGGGAGTTCCAATGTGGCAGGAGGTATGATAACAGATAGCAAAGGCCAGTTTACAATTGATAATTTAATGATCGGTGAATTCATTGCTAAGATTGATTTTATCGGTTACAATACAAAGACCCGGACAGGTATTGTAATAACAACAAAACAAGCGGTTGTAAACATAGGAGATGTGCTGTTGCCAGGAAACTCAAAGCACCTTAAAGAAGTTACCGTGACAGGCGCCCGCAATTTTATGGAAAATCAACTGGACAAGTTTGTTTACAATGTTGAAAAGGATGTGACCAGCCAGGGTGGGGTAGCGACGGATATTTTAAAGAAAGTGCCGCAGGTATCGGTTGATGTGGATGGCAATGTGGAACTTTTGGGAAGTGGTAATGTAAGGGTGTTTATCAATGGAAAACCCTCCACTATGTTCGACAACAACCTTGTTGATGCACTGCAGGCTATTCCTGCCAGCCAGATAAAAAGTATAGAGGTCATCACTACTCCCGGAGCACAATACGATGCACAGGGTACCGGAGGAATCATCAATATCATTCTTAAAGACAATAAGTCGCAGGGAATAAATGGCAGTGTGGCTTTGTCAGGTGGAACTCGGCTGGAAAATGGCTCTGCAAATATCCATGCCCGTAAAGGTTCACTGGATGTAAGCGCATCCCTGAGCGGTAATGCACAATTGAAGGGTACAACATTAAACAGTTCAGAGCGCCATTCTAATGCCGACAGTGCAGCGCTGTTTCAAAAGGGGCAGGGGTTTCTGGACAAAAACGGTTACCGAGGCCAGATTGGTATGGACTGGGCAATTACCAAAAAGAACAACATTACAGCCTCGCTTAGTTACAACAATACCGGTAACAATAGCAGCGGCATTACCAGTCAGCAGCAGTATAGCTATTATCCTTTCACTGACTCTTCCACTGTCCGGAACGCCAGCAATACCTATGGCTATAATTCCCTTGACTGGAGCGTTAACTATCTGAAGAAGTTTACAAAAGAGGGCCAGGAATTAAGCCTGTCCGGTCAGTCAAGTAATGGTAATGGCAGGACATGGTACCAACAAAACCAGCACGATTCATTGAACAGCTATCTGCTTAATGGGGCTGAAGGACATAATAAACTGATGGATAAGGAAACCTACGTCATTGCAGATTATGCACATCCGCTTTCCAAAGATGCCGTATTAAACTTTGGGATGAAAGGCTCCTTCAGCCGTATCAACAGCTATTCCGATCATTCCCTGCTGAACCCCGTCTATGGCACTTATACCTTTGATTCTTCCCTGCTTGATAATTTTAATTACAGCCGCGATGTTTATGCAGTTTATGCATCAGCTACCTTCCCGTTATTCACATCATTTAGCATGAAGCTGGGTATGCGCGATGAATACACAAAAATCAGTCTGCCCGGTGATACCATTGCAGTACCTTCCTACAATTCCTTTATTCCGTCTGTTGTTATCTCCCGTAAGCTGCGTAATAACCAGACACTGAAAATCAGCTATACAAAGCGGATACAGCGAGCCGGTTACAGGCAGCTAAACCCCTTTATAGATGCCACCGACCCGGTTAACCTGCTGCAGGGTAACCCTTACCTTAAACCAGAACGATCAGATGTAGTGGAACTTTCCTACTACAAATTCTTTGACAAAGGCGGTTCTGTTCTTATTACCCTGTTCTCCCGCAATACCCGCGATGATGAACAAACCTACATCCTTCATGAAGATAGCCTGAGAGTTGGCAATACGTTGTATAAAGATGTTACCATCACTACCAATGAAAATGCTGGTTACCAGCATGTAAACGGGGTGAATATCTCCGGCACGCTGGCCTTTTCACAAAAACTGGAGGTGCGGGGAAACGCCAATTTATTTGATAAGTACATTGTGAGTGAACTGGTTGCCGGTACTACCATCAACAGTTTCAATTACCGCATAAATGTAAATGCCACTTACCAGTTCAGTAAAACCCTGGTTGCGGAATTTTTCGGCAATTTCAATTCCCGGCGCACGGAGATACAGGGTAAGTTTCCATCTTTTACCACTTATAGTTTTGCTGTCAGGAAGCTGTTGTTTAAGAATAAGGCAGGCATTGCATTTACCACCACAGACCCGTTCAATAAATATGTGGACCAGGCGACAGATATTACCGGGCAAAACTTCTCGGTAATCAGCGACCGCAAAATACCCTGCCGTTCCTTTGGCCTCAGCTTCACCTGGAAGTTTGGCAAGATGGAATACAAGGAAAAGAAACAGGAGCGTAGTGATTTGAATAATGGGGATGAGTAACCCCAATACCTGTGATAAATTAACGCGAGTTTGATGATAAATATCAGTTTATTAGCCAAGCCTTTTATATTTTGATGCTAATAATGGTATTTGTTGAGGTCTTGGAGGTGTCCCACACCTTTTCGGTGTGGGACACCTGTGCCAAATATAGCTAACTTATTGATTGCCAAATCAATAATCGTCGAACTGACGTTAAATTATACCAATACCTGTGATAAATTAGTCCAAAAAAATGCGGATAATAGATAACATCTCCCTTTAGGGATGGGGTTTTTAGGCAAGTGAGGATAGACTAATTTAGAATGAGTATTGGTGTTAGTCCCCAAAAATGTGGGTAATAGATAACACCTCCCGGCACCTGTCCCGATTTTTCATCGGGAGGGTCGGGGTTTATAGGCAGGAGAGGATAGACTAATTTAAAATGAGTATTGGTATAAACCCGCACTGAACGTACAAGAGTGCGACGCAACGGAAGATGACAGTAGTAATGAAGCCAAAAACAAAAAGACCTTCACAATTCGCATTGTAAAGGTCTTTAAAATATTAAGGGAAAGCCCCTTTAGGGGTTTGGGGTGAGTTTGGGGTTAAGCCGTTACTCCAACATTTGGCATTTCCTGGGGGTATAGCTTCTTTTCCAGCTTCTCGCGAACGGCGTCGAAGGCGGCAAGTGTTTCGTCAATATCCTGGTCGGTATGCGCTGCGGTGGGGATGATGCGCAGTTCTATTTGTCCTTTAGGGATAACCGGGTAAACGATCACGGAGCAGAAAATGTTGAAGTTCTCGCGCATGTCGTAGGTAAGCTGCACAGCATCATACAGGCCACCCTTCATGAATACAGGCGTAACCGGTGTGTTGGTAGTACCTAGGTCAAACCCTCTTTCCCTGAAGCCTTGCTGCAGCCTGCGCACATTATGCCACAACCTTTCACGAAGCCCTGGTTCGTTCCTGAGCAATTCGAGGCGTTTCAGATTACCTTCCGCAAATGCCATTGGCAATGACTTGGCGTATATCTGCGACCTCATATTGTAGCGAAGGAAGGTTAGTATCTTCTTATCAGCCGCGAGGAAGCCGCCTAAACTAGCCATAGATTTGGCAAAGGTGGAAAAGTAAATATCTATATCATCAATGCAATCCTGCTCGTCGCCAATGCCCGCGCCTCTTTTGCCCATAGTGCCGAAGCCATGCGCATCGTCCACAAACAACCGGAAGCCATATTTTTCTTTCAGTACTGCTAACTCCTTGATCTTGCCCTGGTTGCCGGACATACCAAAAACACCTTCCGTAATTACCATGATGCCGCCGCCGGTCTTCTTCACCAATTCAGTGGCGCGTGCCAGTTGCTTATCGCAGTCAGCCATATCATTGTGCTTATATACATAGCGGTGGCTGGGTATCAGGCGCAGCCCGTCTATAATACAGGCATGTGATTCTGCATCATATACCACCACATCATGACGGCCGCAAAGGCTGTCTATGGTAGATATCATGCCCTGGTAGCCGTAGTTGAACAACAAAGCGGATTCCTTGCCAATAAATTCAGCGAGTTCGTTTTCCAGTTGCTCATGAATGTCTGAATTACCGCTCATCATGCGCGCTCCCATGGGAGATGCCAGCCCGTATTTGGCGGCAGCTTCCGCATCCGCTTTACGTACTTCGGGATGGTTGGCCAGGCCGAGGTAGTTGTTCAGGCTCCAGATGATCTTTTCTTTCCCGCGGAATTTCATGCGGTTACCAATCTCTCCTTCCAGCTTCGGGAATGCGAAATACCCGGGTGACTTTTCTGCGTAGTCGCCTATCGGTCCTAATCTGTTCTCAAATTTTGCAAATATGTCCATTGTTCTCTAATTTAATTCAAAATTCAAAAGTCAAAAAGTGTTTAGTTGTTGGTAGATAGTCGTTAGTATATAGTAGATAGTCGCGAGTGGAAAAAAGGTTTAAAAAAATTATATTTGCCTGATTAACTCTTTAACCTATTAACTCTTTAACTAATTAACCTTTTAACTCTTTAACTAATAACCCTTTAACCAATTAACCCTTTAACTAATTAACTGTTTAACAAGAAAGCAGTGCGAAATTAATAAAAAAATAACTGACCGTATATTTTGTATTACGCACTTTTGCATTGATACTGTCAAATTTAGCATTCTAAAGCCAAAAAGTAATAAAAATGAGGTGTTTTACACTATTTATAGTTTTGTTAATAATGGGGTCAACGTCCTGTAAACACAGGCAGGCAACGGTTAAAAAGCCCAAGATCGTCATTGGCCTGGTTATAGACCAGATGCGCTGGGACTATTTGTACCGGTATTTTGACTTGTTTGGCCCCGATGGGTTTAAAAGGCTGATGAAAGATGGTTATAACTGCCAGAATACCATGATCAATTACCTGCCTTCTTATACAGCCCCCGGCCACGCCTGTATCTATACAGGTTCGGTGCCATCCATAAACGGAATAACCGGGAACAACTGGATAGACAATCAAACCGGCGGGGGATGCTATTGCGTGGATGACGCCAAAGTCCATTTGCCGGATGATGATACAAAGGCCCCTTCCATGAGCCCTGCTACCTTGCTTACGACCACCATTACTGATGAACTGAGGCTGGCAACCAACTTAAGATCAAGGGTGTATGGTGTGGCTATAAAAGACAGGGGCAGTATCTTACCGGCAGGGCATCTTGCCAACGCCGCCTACTGGTACAATGATAAAACCGGCAATTTCACCACCAGTACTTATTACCCAAATCAGAACCCCGCCTGGCTACAGGCATTTAATAAACGCAGGGGAGGGGATAGCCTGGTGAAGAAAAACTGGCTGCTGCTGGATAGCCCAAAAGTGTATGCCGGACAAAGCACTACCGACGCCAACGCCTATGAGAAAGGGTACAAAGGAGAGAAGTCGCCTGAATTCCCGCATGTATTTGATACCCTGCCCGAAAGTGAAAGGAACAGCGTTTTAAAGAGTATCCCTGCTGGTAATACCTATTCCTTTATGATGGCGGAAGCCTGTATGGACGGAGAGCAGCTGGGCATGAAGGGCGAAACCGATTTTATGGCGCTCAGCCTTTCCAGTACCGATTATATAGGGCACCAGTTCGGGCCCAATGCTATGGAAACAGAGGATATGTATCTACGCCTCGACCGGGATATAGCTGGTTTCCTTAAATACCTTGATACTAAGTATGGCAGGGATAATTACCTGTTTTTTCTGACAGCCGACCATGGCGGGGCGCATAATGCCACCTATCTGCAGGATAAGGATGTGCCCGCCGGGGTGACGGATGTAAACACTGCCGCAGACCTGAACACTTACCTGAAAGGGCAGTTTGGCAGGGATTCCATTGTAATTGGTATTGTCAATTCCCAGGTATTTTTGAATAATCTGCTGTTTGCAGACGCCAGACCGGGTGTTGATGTTACGCCCAATGAGGAAGCCATTAGTTACAAAGTAGTGAAATACAGGCATGGCAGGCGCAAGACAGTAATAGTGAAAAAGAACATTTCAAAACCTGTAGTTGCCCGGCTTGACAGGGATAAAATAAAGCAGGCTATTATACAATGGCTTGGCAAGCGCCCCGAAGTATCTTACGCAATAGACATGGAAGATATGGACAAAACCCCTGTGCCGGAACCTATAAGAACCATGGCGATAAACGGCTATAATAAACAGCGTAGCGGTGTTATAGAGATCATCCTCAACCCCGGATGGTATGATAATGGCGGAAAAACAACCGGCACCACCCATGGCGGTTGGAACCCCTATGATGCCCATATACCATTGCTTTGGTATGGCTGGCACATCCATAAAGGAGAAACGCATAATGCAGTGAATATGACTGATATAAGCGCTACACTTGCAGCATTACTTAATATACAGATGCCCAATGGCTGTATAGGAAAACCGATAAATGGGGTAGTGGGGAGATAGGATAGAAAAGCCAGAATGCGGGGGCAGTGCTTTAATCATCTTTGGCCGCCGTCAGCACACCCCAAAGGGTGTCAGACGGCTGTAGCGTGAGCCTGCCCAATGATTGTTAAAATGTTCAAACATGCCAGAAACCACAACCCCGTCTGACACCTGAAAAAGGTGTGCTGACGGGGTCTCCTGGTCGCCGTCAGCACACCCCAAAGGGTGTCAGACTGCTGTAGCGTGGGCCTGCCCAGTGCTGACGGGGTCTCCTGGTCGCCGTCAGCACACCCCAAAGGGTGTCAGACGGCTATAGCGTGGGCCTGTCCAATGACCGGTAAAATGCTCAAAACATTCTCCAACGCATAATATTTTGTTGAGCAATGCCCTGAAGGGGCAAAATATGAATAGCGATGGGCAACGCCCGTCGGAACAAAACAAACATTACCGAGCCCTGAAGGGGCGAAATATAATAGCGATGGTCACAGCCCATCGGTTAAATGAAAAACACCGTTAAGCCCTGAATAGGCGAAATATCTTAGCGATGGGCAACACCCATCGGAACAAAACCCATCGGAACTTTCGCAGCAAAAATTGTAGTGATAAAAACTATTATTAGATTTACACCATGAAAATACATGAACTCAAAATAGAAGGATTTAAGTCTATTGGCGAAATAAAGCTGGTGGAACCCAACCCTTTTAGTGTTTTTGTAGGCCCTAATGGTGCAGGCAAGTCGAATATTTTTGAGGCATTGGAGTTTATGGAGTTGTGTAATATTATGATTGGCTTTGAGGCAATAAAACTATTTGGAAATTTTGATGATTTATTGAATCAGAAATTATATACAAATGAAGTTTATTTAATGAAGTTTAAAATTGATTTAGGTGATGTAAAGCCATTATTAGAATTGAGGGCAATATTTGACAAAAAAAAACAAAATAAAATACTTGGTTCAATACAAACAAGTGATTTTGGATTATATAATAAGAATAGTGACATTATCTTTGATTATTTTCTTAAAGACGATTATTTTAAATCGTTTTCAAATTTTACGCGACTATTTGTAGGTAAAACGTCAACAGTCAAAAGAAACCTTCAGGATGATTCACGTCTTGCTTCTGATGCTTCCAATCTTGAAAAAGTATTAAAGAGAATTTTAAAAAACGAAAAGGATAAAGAAGAAATTATAGAAATACTTCAATTGCTTATCCCGGGTTTTTCAAACCTAGAAATCAGAACAGAAGAATTGAGTGGTTCAGATAATTTAGTGATTTATGAAGATGCGCTGAAAAAGCCTTTAACCAAGCGGCTTATTTCAGATGGCACATATAACATACTTGCCATCTTAACTGCGATTTACCAAAGTGAAGAACCCCAGTTTTTATGTATAGAGGAGCCTGAGAACGGGCTGAATCCAAAAGTGGTAAGGCAGTTGGTTTCTTTATTCCGGGATAAATGCAAGGAAAAAGGCCACTATATATGGCTGAATACCCATTCCCAAACGTTAGTTTCTGAATTAACTACTGATGAAATCATTTTGGTGGATAAAGTGAATGGGCTTACACAAACAAAGCAGGTAAAAGGCTTCGACCTGCATGGAATGAAAATGGATGAAGCCCTGCTTACCAATGCGCTCGGAGGAGGTATCCCATGGTGAAGTTAGGGTTCATAGTGGAGGGCGCTACAGAAAAAATCATACTCCAGCATTCAGATTTTTTTCGCTACCTGGACTCCCTGCATGTAGATTACATACCGGATGTAATTGATGCGGAAGGGAACGGAAATCTGCTCCCGCATAACATAAATGCTTACACAAAAATCTTAGAAGATAAAGGCGCCACGCATATTTTCATATTGACTGACCTGGACAAAGATGAATGTATCACCCATACAAAAGCAAGGATAGCCCCGCAAGCTCATCATATAGTAACCGTAAGTACAAAGACAATTGAAGCCTGGTTTCTTGCGGATACAGAGGTAATGGGTACTTTTTTGAAAGAACCGGGTTTTGTATATGATAATCCTGAAAATATCGCTGATCCATTTGAGGAAATAAGGTCAATCCGGATAGCAAAAACAGGAAGAGGATTTGGAAATAATAAACTGGTATTAGCCAGACAAATGGTTAACTGCCATTTCTCCATACAGAGAGCAGCCAGGCACCCTAATTGCAACAGCGTGAAATATTTCCTGAAAATGATTGAGAAAGTTTCGGGGAATAGGTGATTGTTTGATTGCGCCAAGTTCCAGAAAAAGGAGTTCGGCTACGACAGAAGTTTTTTCGCAAGCAGGACGCTTTCGCATAATCTATTCGCTTTTAAATTTAGCATTATTCTGTTTCCCATAAAACTTGTTCAGAAGGGTTTCATCCAAGTCTATAAAAATAACTGCAATAAGCATTCCCAAAGCTCCCAACCCAAGGGATATAAATATCCAGGCAAAAGCATTGCCTGTTCTTGATTCAAATACGTCGTATTCAGGTGTGAATATGATCATAGTTTCACTATTATCATAGTGAGGACTTTTTTTCACAGCAGCACTTATACCGTTTATTCTTTCCGAGGCGCCGTTAAGTCTTTCCAGGTAGGTAAAATTAAATCGTTCGTTAGCCAAGTTTCGTTTACTATTAGTAATAAATTTATCCCACAACATATTTTTTTCATTTTCAGGAAGGTTTTTGTCTATCGGTTCATCGTAATCCATACTTAGCCAATAGGAATACGCAGCCTCATGTTTCATTGTATCATTTGCTAAAATAGGCAGCGCAATTTTAACGTGATAACGCAGTGATTGGCTTCTCCCGATCACGTAATAATAGAAGTCCATGCCAGCATTAGGTGTGTCTATGTAATAATGGCTAAGTTTATAATATTTTGTTTTAGGTTCGCTTTTTACAAGATTTATGTTTTCTAATTGGGTAAGAACGCCTGTCGTCCGATCCATATAAAATTGTGCAATCACCGCTGGCACTGCAATAGCAAACCATGTTAGTAAGAAAAATCCAAATCGTGTGTTATCTCGGTAATTCTTCTTGGGGAATAGCTTTATTTTGGGTCGAAGCCAGATCATTATTGGTATCCATGGCAAAACGAAAGGCCCCCAGAAGAATGTGACCATTTCATTGATAAAAATGTGATGTTTTATAACGATCAGCCAATTTAAAAAAGTATATCCACAAATAAAAGTAATTGCAACCAGCAAAAAAGGTAAGTAAATAATCTTGAGTTTAAGTGGCAGCAATGTCATGCAAAAGCAAAGGTATTTTATTGAAAATACAAAAGTATTTAAAACTGAGTTCATTATTCATAGCTGGAAAAATGTGAAGTATAACGTTTTACTGGTTCGATAGCTGAAGAGGACAAACTTATTGCACTCGAACTGCTTACAATTGAAAATGAATTACTTGTAATTGGGCAAGAAACGCATGAAACAACAAAATCCGTTCGTAAAGCGGCATTTACTCGTTGTTCGCGATGTTCCAAAGGGCATCGCGAACTGCAAACATAACCCGTTCTCCGAACGTCTTCGTTTTGCCTGAGCTAAATTAGCCGGAGATCAGAGCGGGGGCATATGCTCTTTAATAAAATACTAATCGGGAAGTTCCGTCATTGGCGAGTCTCCGCCTTTTCTGCGGGACTCGCCAACATCAGGGTACTGAAATTTAGGCTACCATAGATTGCTTATTGCCTTGCTATGATTGTGGGGTGGGTCCAGGCTTATGATCTTGATTTAGCTGATTGCGGATGTGCAGGGATTTCTTATTTTGTTACACTAAAATCGCAATACAGATTTTGTAACAGTTTTTACCTGTTGGTACGCCCCTGTGCTGGCGTTTGCCGCAATGATTGTACAAATGGGATAAAATCAGCCTTGAAAGAAGGATGTTTTTTAGTTGTTTATCAAACTCAGTATTTTTATTTTGCGGCATTGCATCTAAACAAGAAATTGTATATTTGAACCATATTCAATAAAAATAAATTATCCAAAATATTTGGAAATGTCAATAATAATGTTTATATTTCCGGTGAAATTAGAATATAATTACGAATATTTAAAATATTACAAAATGTCAGAGCGCAAGGAATGCGCTAGAAATGAGCAACAAAGCGCAAAGAATGCGCAATAATTTGAGCACAAAATTTAACTAACTAATTGATTTTCAATATAAAACTGCGCAAAAACCCAAAAAATAAAAAAATCCAACTAGAATTGCGCAAAAGAATTTGTTTGTTAATTTATTATAATATTATTCGTAACAAACAAGAGATAAATTAGTGACTTTTGCAGCTATAGCCAAATAGATAATTTATCAGGATGAGTAAACAATTTGCTACGTACAAGCCCTTTGAAAATGAAAGTTTATAAGGAATAAATGCATCCAGTGCTCACGCTAAATATAGATTCTTTCGCTAAATCATTGCCCCGCCAACTAGGGCTTCCCCTTAATAGCTATCCCCCAAAGTTCAGCGCAGAGCTTTTTTTGGCATGCGGACCATTTCGCCAAAAATCGCCTTTCTTTTTGTTACTTTTTCGGCGCCTGTCCCGATTTTTTCTTCGGGAGCGAAGCAAAGAAAAAGTAAGATAATATAGGGCAGAGATTACTAAACTTTAATTTTTTTATAAACGAAAATTTGAATTACACCTCGCTTTTTTAGCGGGAAGGGATTGGATTTGGAATTCTTACCTTTGCGCCTTATGGTATATGATTTACTGCTGGAGGAAGAGAAAGTAAAACCACAGCAGGTTACGGCTTTGCATTTAATCTGCGCATTTGCTTTTATTGGTGCGGGGGCTATTATATTCAGGTATAATTTTGTTATTACGATGTGGGGGCTGGCCTTGCTGATCGCGGGAATTATGCTGTTGGGAGTCATTTTGTTTAAAAACAAATGGGTAATCAGTAAAAAGACAAACCCGGTCTTGCGAATTGCAGAGCTGTTGGTGGCATTGTGGATCGCTGTTTATTCTCTGATGCAGCAATGGAAGTTCCCGGTGGGGATATTCGGGGTACTGAGCGCGGCGATATTGTTTGCATTGTATTGGGAACGGAGCGCCAACAAGTCGCAATCTATATATATTGATGATGAAGGAGTAAAATTACCGGTAACTTCGCGCAGACGTTTTATTCCATGGACGGGAATAGAGCAGGTGGTGCTGCGGTTCGGGACGCTATCCATTGATTGCGTGGATAATCGCTTGTTTCAGTGGAACATCGCCAACCCGGAATTTGACAATGAGATATTTGAAGCTTATTGTCTGGCCAAGGTGGAGGAGAACAGGAGTAAGAGAAGGAATGAGGAGGAATGGTAGAAACGTGGAATTGGGAATTTGGGATTAGGAATTGGGATTGTTTTGAAAGAAAAAATATTGCCATAAGGAATTGTGTTATTTAATCCAAATTCCAAATTACCAATTCCAAATTCCAATTAAAAATAAAAATGCAAATGAAAAATCCGTATTTAATGTACTCTGATGGACAGGGTGGAATATTTGAAGATATGTCTCTATATAGTGTGGGGCGTACCGGATGGGATGCTTTACCTGTGCCCGAAGAAGAGTGGATAGAGTTGCCCGATGGCGGTAATTTGTATGAATTGCCTGGACGTAAGGGTATTGGCATTGATGTGGAGACGGGCGAAATGCGCTTATGCGACAAGGGCTGGGCGGTTGCCGCTTTTATACCACCTGCACATACCGGACTGTACCTTGCCGCCTATGAAACACTGGAGGATGCTCCTACCCTGCCCCTGTTTTGCTACACGGCAGCTGGCTGGCTCAATGATAAATTTTATGTTCCGGCGGTGCGCATAGAGCGCGATATACGGCAGGAGTGCAGCGGCTATGATGAGGAGAAAATAAAACAAGGCGTGGAGGTGCTTACCCATGCTTATCCGCATAACAGATTGGTGAAACACCTCGCGGAAAATTGCGCGCTTGAATATAATTGCCCTGCCGCAAGGAATTATTTCCTCGGCAGGTGGGAATGCCCTATACCTACCTCACCGGCATGTAATGCTAATTGCATTGGCTGCATCTCATTTCAGCCGGAGGACGAGACAATAGTTTCCCCGCAGGACAGATTGCAGTTCATGCCCACTGCTGCGGAAATAGTGGAGTTTACCGTGCCACACCTGGAAACCGCCGAATACCCGATTGTCAGCTTCGGGCAGGGATGCGAGGGCGAGCCGCTGCTGATGTGGGAAACCATCTGTGAGTCAATTACAGAGATACGCAAGCATACACAGAAAGGCTGCATTAACATAAACACCAATGGCAGCAAACCGGATGCCGTCGAAAAGATGATGCAGGCAGGGCTCAACAGCATACGCGTGAGCCTGAACTCTGCGCGTGCTGATTTATATACCAAGTATTACCGCCCCAATAATTACCAGTTTGAGGACATAGTGGAAAGCCTGCGTGTGGTAAGAAAGTATGATGGCTGGGCTTCTATCAACTACTTTGTTTTCCCCGGTATGACGGACTGCATAGAAGAATTTGAAGCGTTATGTGAACTGATTAGCACAACAGGCCTGAACATGATACAATGGCGCAGTTTCAACATAGATCCCGACTGGTACCTTGGCAAAATGGGAGTGACTGAAACGGGTGATTTCTTAGGAATAAAACAAATGATGGATCTGATACATGAACAGTTCCCTGACGTAAAGTTCGGATACTTTAACCCGCCAATTGAACGGATGAAAAACTTTGATGTGGACTTTGCGCATTGAGGGGCTAATTGGTTAAAGAGTTGTTTTACTAAACAATCCCAATTCCCAATTCCTAATTCCCAATTCCTAACTCCCAACTCCTAATTCACGGCACTCTTTATCAATCTGGACGGTGTTTTCAGCCAGTTGATGTTTTGTAACTGGAAGGTAAAGGATATGCTCCTGGTGTATAGATTTTTTCTGCCGTAGGTATTGGTAAGGTAGTTCTGGAAATCACTGCTCATGATGAGCGGAAAGTAAACGCTTACTATATCTTTCGACAGCCAGACTTCCACGCCGCCATCATAGAGTAAGGTAGTACTACTGGAATTAGTAAAGCTGGGAGTGGCATTGGGTATAAGGCCTGCGTCAAAAAATAAGCGTATGGGCCATTTTCCCAATGGGAGGTCTGTTTTAAGGTTGATGGTCGCCATCCAGTTATCACTCCTGTCCACATTGTTGCAGGTGGGTATTTTGAACCCGCCTTCCTGTATGGAGATTTGCTGCGCCGAAAGTCCGTTTTGCGCGTTTCTGCCACGGTAGGTACCGTCATATAAGTAATCGTCGGGGCCGGTAAAACTGGTGTTCAGCTCATACCTTGATGTTATTGCAGGGTCGTTATTTACCGGAAAGTATTTACCAAGATAGCCTCTTACGTAAAGCGACTTGTTTTTTACATTATAGTCTATACGCACATTGCCTTCCGCATTTATTTTGGCGAAACCACTGCCCGCCTGGCCTTCAAGGGTATAATCAAACGGATTGTAGTGGCGGTTGTTTTTGTGCTGGAAACGGAGCAGGCCATACATTTTTTGCTGCGAGGTCAATGTTGGCTTGCTCAGGCTGTCTGTACCGAAGTTAATGTTATGCTCCATGATGCTATAACCTTTGATCATCAATGTGCGGGTAACCGGGCTTAACGCATCATGCTCATTAAAGGTAAAAGTTAAAGAAGGCGCTACTTTGGCATACGACGCGAAAAGAGGTGCGGCGACGTTTGTGGAAGTCTCATTATCATGAAAGGCCTTGCCGTCTGCCTGCAGCATGATTTCTTTAAACAGGTTTTCGGGATACCATAAATATCCTATGGAACCTGTGCCCACCATACTTTTTGTGCCAAATGAATACATAGGCGCAATTGCAAACCGGAACCGGTTTTCGGGTACTGTGACGTTGTGAAACAATAAACCAAGTTCCACCCCATCGTATTGGTTATTGCCCCATGAAGGAGATATGAATACGTTTTCTTTAGAAGAGATATTCAACCCTAAAAACGGCCTTGCCTTTACTCCGAAAGTGTGAAACAACGCATTTCTCCTGTAAACATCATTTGAAGATTTCCCATCGGGGATATCATCGTCAACAGACAGTTTGTTCCACTCTGTTCCGGGCAGTGTGATGGTGGTGGTCTTATCAAAAGGCTTTGTCCATGCACTGGCGGTAATGCTGTCTTTGTAATAAGCATCAATCAGCACCGGAGAAGATACGCCTGTATTATTACGAATGGTTACATCGGTATTGCTGCCATTTACCCTGGCCTTTATTATTTTGAAATCTATCTTTTTATCTGTAGTCAGCGCCGTATCAAAGAACCAGTCAATGGGTTTTGAAGTATGCCTTTGCATACATGCACGGAAGTCTTCGGGATATGGATGGTGGTAATGCCAGGTATTATAATAGTCATGCATACCCGCTTCAAAATCTGCATCTCCCATATATTTCTCCAGCCATTTCAGCATCAGTGCAGTTTTGTAATAAACATCAATGCCGTAGTTCATCTTTGTGAAATTTGATGAAGTCTGGTCGATCGCCTGGTCGTCATGGATTGCAGCATTTTCATAATAGAGCAGGCTTTCATCCAGTGTCACCTTTTTCACATGAGATGTATCATGCTCCAGGGCTTTGCTTGTTTTCTTCTCATAAAAGGTATTGATGCCCTCATCCATCCAGGCATGGTCGCGTTCGTTGCTTCCCAGCAAGCCGTAAAACCAGTTATGCCCTGCTTCATGCACTATTACTGTTTGTAAACTGTTATTCGAGGTTTTGTCAATGACAGTAATGGTAGGATATTCCATTCCGCCACCGGCGCGCATATCACCCAAAACCGCTTTTATTGTTTTGTAAGGATAAGGCCCTACCCACTTGCCATAATACCTGACCGTTTCTTTCAGGTATTCATTTGCCTTAACCCATTTTTTCTGAGAGGCCTTGTTGAAAGCCGACCATGTAGTAACCAACTGTCCATTACCAGGAGAGTAAACGGTATCCTTCCGCACAATCCATGATTTATCTGCAAACCAGGCAAAGTCGTGTATATTATCCTCATGGTAGTGTACCGTTTTCATTTCTGCGGAGCTTGCAGGCGTACCTTTATCAGCAACAGTATCATTTGGCAAGGGCAGTTTTGATAACTCATCCAGGGCCTTCTCTTCTTTTTCGTCCATACAATTGCCTGTGGCCATCAGCACATAGTTAGACGGGAGCGTAATATTAACGTCATAGGAGCCATATTCACTGTAAAACTCTCCCTGGTCGAGGTAAGAAATCGGGTGCCAGCCCTTACTGTCATATACTGCCGGTTTCGGGAACCACTGTGAAATATAGTAAGCCTGCCCGGTATGCCCCATGCGTGAAAACACCTTGGGTATCTTTACCCTGAAAGGCGTGGCTATTTTAATGGACTGGCCGGGCAATAAAGGATTTAACAGGTCTATACGTGCAATATCGGGCGTATTTTCAGCGCTGTAATGATCCACGCTCCGTCCGTCAATAGTAAACTGCAGGCTATCAATATAACCCCTGTCCTTTGCCTTGGCGTAATAAAATGCACTGCTGCCATTGATGTCCATTTGCCGCGCCATTGGGGTATGGTCATTTTTATAGGCGTTTGGCCATAAATGAATGTAGATATACTTAAGCGTATCGGGGGAATTGTTGGTGTAGGTCAGCTCTTCAAAAGCATACAGAAAATGGTCTTTATCATTCAACTGCACGTCTATTTTCGTATCCACGCGCTGCTGCCATTTGGGCTGGGCTATTGAAGTAAAAGCTATAAATAAAGAAATAAAGAAAATAAGATGCTTCATGCTGCGAAAATAGTCAAAAGAAATAAGTGCAAAAGGAGAGTTTTGGACTTATGCTATATAAACTGATTTCGTGAGGATTTATTGTACAGGGCATGTGGAATTCCTAATAATATAATGGCTCCTGCCGTGTATGCCGGATACGAACTATCCGGATTTCATTATCACTGACAAAATACGAAATACGGAACCCATACAATTCTAAAGCCCGATAACTTCCATTATTGCTTTTCCGGTATTTATCCATTGGATAACGTTCCGGATTTGCAGGTATTTCTTTAATGCTTAATCTGATAGCTCCTTTGACCTTATCAGCATTTTGAGGAGAGTCCTGTTTTATAAACTGGATTGATTTTTTGAGATATTCTTTAGCCACATCATCCCAAACAATTTTTCGCTTTTTACCTACCATAATTCCATTTCTTTTTCGAGGTCTTCATGGGTTGTAAATGCGCCATTATTTATCCGGGCCATAGCCTCATCAATTTCTTTGTTGTATTGTTCGATGTTGATAGTTTCGCTGTTTTCTTTTTTAAGGCTCAAAAAAGATTTTATCACGCTTAAAATTGACTGTTTTTCCTCATTGCCTAATAAGGGTAAGTACTTTTGTATTTCAGAATCTAATGCACCGGTTATCATAATCAACATTTTTTCTGTAAAGTTACAGAATTCTTTATATCGTTTTATTCCACTGATTTATATGATAATTTTGACACTTCATAATTTTGTTTCAATTCCAGCGAAACCAGTATGGTGGGCAGATAAAGGGTTGTCAGACATCATTATCCATAAAAGGTAACTACAAAAAACTTTGTTCGCCGGTAATGAAACGGAGCATAAAGAATTTCACCTCTTATGCCTCATTATCAGTTATATTAACTAATTCATTTTTTATCGCAAATAAAATCAAACCCTCCCTGGAATATATGCCGATTTTTTTAGAAATATTCTGTTTGTGTTTTTCTATTGTATGTATGCTTTTATATAATTTCTGAGCAATTTCATTGTAGCCTAAATCCCTGCACATCAGCGACAGGATTTCCTTTTCAACAGGTGTGAAATCAGGAATTATAAACAGGCCCTTTCCCGATTCAGAGAACATTTCTTTAGTTGCCTTGGGAGAATAATAATAGCCCATTTCTTTAATGTTAATCAGCGCATCTGCCAGGATATCTATATTTTCTTCTTTCGAAATAAAACCCTTTGCCCCCATTTTTATCATTGTGCAGATTGCATATTTCTGACAAAATTGAGAAAATACAAGTACTCGTATTGTAGGCCATTTTTTTGATAATACTTTTATTGTTTTATAACCATCCATTCCAGGCATTCCAATATCAAGTATGCATATATCAGGCAGCCGGGAAGATTTTTCGAGTTTATCAATCAACTCTATTCCATTATTCCCTTCGATACTAATCCGGAAATTATTGATTTCTGAAATTTTTGTTCTGAGGACATAACGGTAAATATCGCAATCATCAGCAATTGCAACATAAGTATGAGATGTAGGCTTAAGGGCATCTCTAAAAACTACATATTTTTCCTAAACAAATTATATGAGTGATTTTATTTTATGTTTGGGTCCTTTACATTTCTAAAATTTTCATTTCAAATTGATTTTTGTTTCAGATTTTTCATTATTTTTTCATTA
>CAISOH010000205.1 GCA_903887005.1 uncultured Bacteroidota bacterium
TAATGAAAAAATAATGAAAAATCTGAAACAAAAATCAATTTGAAATGAAAATTTTAGAAATGTAAAGGACCCAAACATAAAATAAAATCACTCATATAATTTGTTTAGGAAAAATATGTAGTTTTTAGAGATGCCCTTAAACAAATGTAATTAAAATTACGGAAATTATAATACTTCTGCTGGGCTGCTTACCATATTAACCTTTTAACTCTTTACCCAATTAACCTTTTACCCAATTACCTTTTACCCAATTACCTTTTTACTTAACTTTACATCATGGGTTTCATGAAAGATTTCAAAGCCTTTGCCATGAAAGGCTCCGTAGTTGACCTCGCAGTAGGTGTAATCATAGGCGGTGCATTTGGTAAGATAGTTACCGCAATGGTAGAAGATGTCATCATGCCGCTGGTGGGGGTTATTACCGGCAAGGGCCAGATGTTCGTGGATAAATTTATGGTGCTTAAACCCGCCAAAGAAGGCGATGTATATAAATCCCTTGATGAAGCGAAGAAAGCCGGGGCCAATATTTTCGCTTACGGACACTTCATTCAAACCATTTTTGATTTTTTAATTATAGCTTTCTTCATATTCCTTGTCATTCAGTTAATGGCAAGAATGAGGCGAAAGGAAGACGATGCCAACAAAGCAAAAGCAGCAGAACCTTCCTCTACTGATAAATTGCTTATGGAAATAAGAGACAGGTTACCCCAGTCTCCTAAAACCCCCGCCCCCTAAATGGGAGTCGTCTATTGAGCTTTGTCAAAAAACTTTCAGCTTAAAATGCTATTTTTGAACTAAGTTTATTTTCAAAAATAAAAAATCATTTCCAAACACCTCATAATGAAGGGAAGCCCCTTCAGGGGTTTGGGGTGAGGTTTGGGGTTTATGATACTTACACAACTCAGGGCGTTGAAATCGCAGAACAAAAGCGGTTTTGCAGTATTGGTGGATCCGGACAAGATCGCACCGGCGGATATGCATTATCTCGCCAGGTTGTGCAATGACGCCAGGGTTGATTACCTGCTGATGGGTGGCAGCCTGCTGATGGCGCACCAGATGGAGCTCTGTATCCAGCGGTTTAAGACGGAAAGTGAAATACCGGTTATCCTCTTTCCCGGCAGCCCCGCCCAGGTTACTCCTTATGCCGATGCGCTTTTGTATTTATCGCTCATATCGGGGCGTAATGCCGATTTGCTCATAGGCCAGCATGTAACTTCCGCACCTGCTGTAAAAGCAAGTGGCCTCGAAATTATTTCCACCGGTTACATGATAATTGATGGCGGCGTACAAACCACAGTCTCCTATATGAGCGATTCGATGCCCATTCCCGGTGATAAACCGGAGATAGCCCTTTGCACTGCTTGGGCGGCTGAATTGCAGGGCAAGCACATCATTTACATGGATGCCGGAAGCGGAGCGCGTAAACCTGTGTCAGAAGAGATGATCCGCAAAGTGAGCAGCCACATAGAGATCCCATTATTTGTTGGCGGAGGTATCCTTACTCCCGAAAAAGTATTTGAAAACTGTAATGCAGGCGCTAATATAATAGTGGTTGGCAATGCCATAGAGCGGGATCCCCTGCTCATACGTGATATGGCACTGGCAACAAGGGAAGCAACCGCAAATAAGGTGAATAGTTAGTCAATAATGAGTAGTTCATTTTGAGCTGATCAGATGTGCCACACTTTGATAGCGTGGCACATCTGTGTACCGCCAATCAATATTCCGGAGTACGCGCTAATCAAAGTTTTAGCGTATTTTTATAAGCTATTTATAACTTCATTTCATGTACAAGATAATTACAGTACTTTTTTTGTCGCTGTTTATTACAATGCAGATCAATGCCCGGATACTGCCAAAAGAAGGAAGTAAACTGCACTACAGGCTGATAGGCTTCTCTTTTCCGGATGAACCGCAAAACGGGAAATACAAACTTGAAATAGCTGACGGCTATTTTAATCAGGCCGATTCTTTCAAAAAAAACATTATCAATAGTACAACCGGAAAAAAGAATAAAATAATAGCGGAAGTACCCGCATTCGGTAAACAATATACCTGGCGGGTGGTTTTCGCAGGTGGTAATGAGGCTTCCGGAACTCTGCATCATTTCAGTACCACGATCATTCCATTTGCGGATACAAATGTTACCCGCCTCAGAATTACAAAACGAGCAGAAAAAAATAAGGATGCATATGTCTTCCTCGATGGAGCAAGGGCGCTGTATGATATGAATGGCCGCCCGGTATGGTACTTGCCAGACATTGAAGGATTGATGAATGAAAGCACCCTTTTATGCGACCTGAAAATTACAAACCGGGGTACCATCACGTTTATGCTCCGCGACAGGTGCGCATTTGAGATAAACTACAACAGTGATGTTATATGGCGGGGTCCCAATAACAGCATATTGAGCAAATACATTCATTACCATCATGAATTTACAAGGCTTTCCAACGGTCATTACATGATATTGGGAACTGAACCATTATTATGGAAGCACAGGCAACCTGCTGCCGATGACAGTAGCCTGTATGTTTTTTCAGATGGTAAAACCGGTCCGGAAAACAAAGACACCGCTTATAAAATGTTTCCCTTTGGCACCATGATAGAGTATGATGAAAAAGGCAACGTGGTTTGGGAATGGAAAACATCGGAATATGTGAAGGAATGCGACCTTAAATACTATGCACCACCCAATGGCGGTAATGGATTTGATGTACATGTAAACGCGTTTTTCTTTGATGAAAAAGATAAAACCATCTATTTAAGTTTCAGGGACATCAACCGGATAATTAAGATTAAATACCCGGAAGGAACCGTCCTCAACACCTATGGAGAAAGATATAAACGGGGATTCTCAGAAACGGGGAAGGGGTTATTTTGCGGACAGCATAGTTGCCGCCGTTCGGAAAAAGGATACCTGTACCTGTATAACAATAATGTTTGCAGCAAAGACGGCTCACTTCCGAACATCATCATGATGCAGGAAGCGGTATCTGAAAATGGCAATCTTAATAAAGTTTGGGAATACGAATGTACCCTGGACGGATTAAATGAAAAAACGCTGCCCGGAGCCGGGTACACAAGCGGCGGTAATGTTATAGAAATGCCCGACCACTCATTATTTGTTTCCATGAGTAGCCCATATGGAAAAATATTCATGGTAAGCCCCGGTAAAGACATTTTATGGAGCGCTGTTTCTGAGCAATGGAACCGCTATGAAAAAAAATGGCAGATGCTTCCGCTATACCGCGCAAGCATTATCAATTCCCGGAATGACCTGGAACACCTTATCTGGAACGAGGAAATAAAAGAATAAACATTTAGAACGCTCTTACTAAATTCAGTAAAATCAATTTTCTTACAGGTTTTGTCGCAAATGAAAATGCAGGTATTACCATGCTATCAGATTACATACCTTTTTAGTGCCGGGACTGTAGCAGCGATCTATTGCCATAATACATAAAATGGTACAGCCCACAGGTTTTTACCAAATGGCACGGCTTCTTTTCCGGAATATAGTATTACGCCGCCTCTGAAATCTTTACCTGCAAGCTCAGCAAGGCAATTGATTCCTTTAAAATCATGGATATTTACCGATTCGGATTTCTTCACTTCAATTCCGAATATAGAGCCATCCGGTTTTTCCAAAACAAAATCCACTTCCTTACCATCGCTGGTTCTGAAATGCAGCAATTGCGCTTTAGTTTTGCTGAATGTCAGCAATTTTGTTAGTTCGGTAGCGACAAAATTTTCCAGCACATGACCAAATAAATCGGGCTTGTTTTTTTGTATATCATCAGGATTTAAGTCAAGCAAATGGCATAGCAAAAGACTATCTGTAAGATAGCCTTTAGGCGCCTTCACCATTCTTTTCCCAATATTCCTGAACCATGGTTGAACATCAAAATTCAGGAACATCATTTTTAAAATATTACGGTAGAATTTTCCAGTTACGGAATTAATGCCCATGTCACGTGAAATGTCTGAATCATTAATAAGGCTTCCAGCCCTTGTGGCTAATATTCTCAGCAAGTTAGGTAAGATGTAAATTTTTTCCAGCTCCGCAAGCATCCTTACATCACGCTGCAATATGGTTGTAATATACCCATCGAACCAAATGCCGCGCTCCTTAATATTTTTTCCGGAAATTTCCGGGAAAGTAGCCAGTTTCATAGCATCATTTACACCCAACCCCCGATTGTGGATCCCGGAAAAATCCATATTCAGCATCCTGTCCAGCCCATCACCTTTACCGCCAGATGCTTCGGCTGCGCAGAAAGGGTACAAGGTTAATACACTCATTCGTCCCACTAACGGGTCAGATAATTTTGGCAGCGCTAAAATATTCGCAGAACCGGTTAGCAGATATTTACCATTCGCATTCGCTTTCGATTTACTTTTCATTCTAAGGTCATCTACCACTATCTTCAAAGCCCTGAAAATTTCAGGAGCCAACTGAACTTCGTCAATAATCAAATTGTATTCATAAGCAGTTAAAAAAGCTTCCGGTGCAGCAGATGCAGCTGCTATATTCATTGGGCTGTCAAATGAAATATATTTTGCCGGGTTTTTCTTACTCCCTATTTCATACAAAATACTTTGAACAAGCGTACTTTTACCCGACTGCCGGGCTCCATTTAAAAAAACCACGGGGCTTACTTTCAAAGCATCTATAAGCCTTGGTGTTATATTCCTGGGTATTGTTTTCATAAATGTCAATATTTGCAAATTTAAAGGTAGCATTTAAAATTTCAAAAGGCAAACTTTAATTTTGCAAAAGAAGGATTATGTAAACCTTATACTATGAACACGTGTTCCGGAACGAGGAAATAAAAGAATGAATATTATTTCACAGATCATTGAAGGCCTAAGTTCAAGTACCAAATGCAACACGCTTAGTCAATTTACGTCCGGGGGTACCCCCGGACGTAAATTGACTAAGAATCCTAAACTTCGTGCTGCTTATGACTCCAAAATTTATTCATCTTAGTCAAGACCAAAGGTA
>CAISOH010000206.1 GCA_903887005.1 uncultured Bacteroidota bacterium
ACCCAATATATTTGATGTATTTAATACGACATAAAGTTAAAAGATGATCGGAATCTTTCCTTCAGTGATCTTCAGATAATGGGAGCCCTACAGATTCTAAATTGTATTTTTTATTGGACTAAATATCATGTATTGATTCAATTTTATGACCTACTGCCTTAATAAGTTCAATATCCTTGTCTTTAATAGAACTTTGCTGTGTATTTTGTACTAGAGGAGATAGTAAATGCTGTTGAGAATCTTGATTTTGTCAAGCTGCAATGTTTATTGGCCTATGAGCCAGTTTTAATGCAGGACTTGGAGCATGTATTTAATATATTGAAATCAGAAGGGCATAGCCATTTAAAAGCCTTTATTGGTAATTGTTCCTGCTGCATTGATAAAAACACCACTATTGAATTTCACACTTCAAACAATCTGGCTACTCCAGGAGTAGTTTATCTCAAACAATTCGGATTAGTCTTTTTACAGGATAACAATACTGGTGAATATAAGTATTTCAAACTTTGTGCTCATATAGATTGGAGGCAGAAGTAAAACATTAAAAGCTAAGTATCCCAGGTGGAATAGTTTATTTTTTACCATACACAGGGGCAGAAAAAAAGAGTACATAGTTTTCAGTGATAGTTTATAAAAAAGTGACTATCGGGTTAACTGAACCAATAATTGCATTTATGACAAAGTGGCAGTTTTCTGTATTTATCCCCTCTTTCATATTATTTACGTGCTATTACTTTAAAAGTAAACTTTGAAGTATTTATATCGTCAAGAATAGCAATTAAAAAACGTTCTCCGCTATTACCTGTTTTATAAGCATGAATTGCTTTATCAAAATAGGTTTCATCCATTCCTATTTGTGATGTTTGACAAATCATAAGTTTTAGTTTACAATTACATAGCAATAATTTTTCAAAATCATACTTTATTTTTTCAAAATTCCCCCATTCAGATTCAACAACCAATATTGCGTTTTTAAGGAAATCTCCTTTCCTTTTATCATTTTCATACCACATCAAATCGTAAAGCCATTGCCCTGAATCTTCACGTGGACATACTAAATATTTCTGCTCCCCAATTTCTTTTAGTTTTTCTTTGATGCAATTTGTCCATTTTGGTGTACTCCAATCTTTTTTTGATTTTATCCTATCACTCGATACCTCATTTAAGCCATCAATTATTTCTTGCTCTATTTTTCTATCTACTGCCATAAAATTCATTTGCTGATAAAAGTAAATAAAAAATAGAAACCTGTATAATGTAAAACTGTTTCCACGCTGCCAAATAATAACTTTTGCAACTACAGTAATTCACTTCTTTTCCAGATAACGTGATAGTAAATGATTCATCCATAAATCAAAAGTAGTTTAAATGCTTATTTTTGTGTTTTTCATCTTTGTCCGATGAAGAGATTTTATCTAATTTGCTGCTAATGATCATAAATTATTCACATAAAAATTTAGAGTTTAACATTGAGCCAGTTCATTATAAGGATGGCTTAAAATTTAGTGTTTCAACTTTTGTAAATAATAGGTTCTCTATTTTCATAATGGTTTACAACCCAAATACCGGCAATTTTATTATTAAGACGACTAAGGGTGTTCCTCATAAAGTATTTAAACTTGCTTATGAATTATCAAACTGTATTCATAGTTACTATGATTAAGTGGCTCTTGGGTCTGCCTTTATAGGCAGCTTTGCCATTTTCTCCACCTCAATACTAGGAAACCCAAATTCCTCAACTACCTTTCCTGAAATCAGATATATACCGGCTCCTTTAAAAGGATAAGCCCTGAGTGAAGGTGGAAAATGGGTAGTATCGAAGAAATCACCCTGAGCATCTAAGAATGTACCAAAGTTCATTGTTTCATTCCTAACAGTTCTTACATACTTTGCTGTCACATAGTTCCCAACCATTCTTACAGGTTTGCCTATATTGGCAGGTAGTTCCTTAGCTGTGCAATCACCTCTATAATCAGTCCTGAGTAAGTTAAACATTGAAATGGTAACCGGGAAACCTAATAGCTCTATTTCATCATAGGCATCCTCAATAGTTGATGTTTCAAAAGCTGGTAATTTAAATGTCTTTATAGCACTGTTGAATAATTTAGGACATTCAGGTTTGGCAGACTTGTTTAGCAATACATGGGCTTCCCACAGTAATGCCTTCTTGCACTTACCTGTAAACCTGAATGCACCTACCCTGATAAGGATAATAAGCTGTTCCAGGGATGCATGTGTCCTGTTTACAAAGTCCTCCATGCTGGTATATTGTCCATTTATTACCCGTTCCTGTAATATAAATTGGGCTATAATGCTTTCCAAGTCCTTGATATGAATGAAGCCAAGATAAAGGTCTGTACCTTTTAGAACTGTATAATGATTGCTATCGTTGATGCATGGCAGATGAATATTTGCCCCTGCCTTTTTAGCTTCATTAACATAGACCTTTGCTGAGTAGAATCCACCAAAGTTGTTTATCACAGCAGTCATAAACTCTATTGGATAGTAGGTCTTTAAAAACAGGCTCTGAAAGCTTTCTACAGCAAATGAAGCTGAATGTGCCTTACTGAAACTATAACCTGCAAAGCTTTCAATCTGTCTCCATACTTCTTTTGCTACTGCATCAGGATAACCAAACTGTTTGCAATTGGAATAATATTTTTCTTCAATTTCCAGTAAGTGCTTTTTGTTTCTGCTTTTACCTGACATCATTCTCCTGAGTACATCAGCATCAGCAAGGTCAAGACCACCAAAATGGTGCCCTACCTTTAGTACATCCTCCTGATATACCATTACACCATATGTTTCTTTTAGCTGTTCTTCCATAACAGGGTGCAGGTAATTAATCTTACTGGGATCATGGAAACGTTCAATATAAGCCTTCATCATTCCACTTTTGGAAACACCTGGCCTGATTATGGAACTGGCAGCAACCAGGGTAATGTAATCCTCGCATTTAAGCTTTTTAAGAAGCCCTCTCATTGCAGGGCTTTCAACATAGAAACAACCAATTGTATCCCCGGACTTTAACTGTTGCCTGACTTTTTCATCCTTCTTAAACTTCTCTACTTCATGCACATCAACCTTTATTCCTCTATTGGCTTGTATAATGTTTGCACACTCTTTTATGTGTCCTATACCTCTTTGACTAAGTATATCGAATTTCTCAAAACCAATGTCCTCAGCAGTGTACATATCCCATTGAACTGTAGGCAATCCCTTTGGTGGCAGGTCTAAAGCACTGTAGTTAGTGATAGGCAATTCGGAAATCAATACCCCGCATGGGTGAATTGTTCTGAGATTAGGAAAGTCCTCTAACTGGTTATGGACAGAGAGTATCAGGTCTGTTATTTCATGCCGGTTAAGTATTGCATCAGGTTCATCAATTATCCTGTCTATATCACTCTTAGGTAGCCCATACACCTTCCCTAATTCTCTAACGATACTTTTATCCCGGAATGTACTCATTGCCCCTAATAAGGCTGTATTTTTATGTCCATACCTTTTGAAGATGTAATCAAATACATCGTCTCTCTCATTCCAGGAGAAGTCAATATCAAAATCAGGAGGTGATTTCCTTTTAGGGTTTAGAAACCTTTCAAAATACAGGTCAAGTTCTATAGGGCATACATCAGTTATCTTAAGGCAGTATGCTACCACACTATTAGCACCACTACCTCTGCCAACATGGTAAAAACCTCTGGACATGGAGTATCTGATTATGTCGTGGGTTATCAGGAAGTAGGAAGAAAAACAGAGGTTATCTATAATTTCAAGTTCCTTATTAACTCTTTGTATGGCTTCTTTGTTCTTAACCCCATAACGTTGCTTCATTCCCTCAAAAGCAAGTTTACGGAGTAACTCTTTGTCATCATACCTACTGCCGGTAAAAGTAGATTTGTTCTTAACAGTTGTAAAGTCAAACTGAATGTTGCAGCTATCAATAAGCTTTTGTGTATTGCTTATAATCTGCGGAAAGACCTGGTAAGCATTTAACAAGTTGTCCCTGTGGATAAGTAAATCATCCCTGCTGGCTGCCTGATGTGCCTGTAGTTGGGAAAGAAGTATGTTATTGTTTATAGCCCGTAACTGGCAATGGAGCCTAAAATCTTTCTTGTTTGCAAATGATACCGGTTGCCATATCACATACCTTGATAGTTCCCTCTGATTACTCTGCCAAATCTTATTCAGATGCTTTGGCTTAACTCCTAAGAATTCATTATCCCTGAGATCATTTACTTGCCTTTGTCCAAATGGATAAACCACATACACATCATTAAAAGCCGGGGCAATTTCAGGAAGTGGCGTATTGGTAAGATTGCATTGCGTAAGTAATTCATTTAGCTCCCGGAATCCCTGTGAACCTTTTGCTATGCCTATAAAAAGCACAGTATCACCATTCCTGAATTCTACACCTACTTGTCCCCTGAAACCTTTAGCATTACATTGTTTCAGGTATTCTAATGACCCTGTAGTGTTGTTAATATCTGTCAGTATTGCATTGTCATAACCGGCCAGTATAAGCTGGTCAATCAATGGTTCTATTCCTATTGTACCATATCTGAGGCTATAATAACTATGTACATTGATCAGCATGTCAAAGTCTAATTGCTTTCATCACTTTATCACTGCCAAATCTCATACGTATTCCATCTAATGCCTTATTAAGGCTTACCTGGGTTGCTACATCATTAAATAGGTCTATCTGTTCAGTTCCATGTACCAGGTTGGAGAACTTAACACCTACCAGCCTTAATAATATCCTCCGGGAATACACCTTTTTAAACAATTCCAATGCTTTTTCTGTTAGTTTGGTAGTAGATGCTGTATAGGTAATCTTTTGTTGAATCTGCTCAGTATTGAAATCTGAATACCTGATTTTTACTGCTATACAGGATGTTAGTAATTCATCTTTACGTAAATCAAATGCCAGGTCATCTACCATGGAAACAATTGTCTTTTTTAACTGCTCCATGTTAATAGTGTCTTTATCAAAGGTGGATTCTTTACTCATAGACTTCTTTTCCGAATAAGGAATAACAGGAGTATTATCAATGCCATTGCATTTCCTCCAGATAGAAACACCATTTTCACCAAGTGCTCTTTGCATCAATTCTATTTCCATTTGCTGTACAGTACCAACATGAGATATACCCATGTTCCGGAGCTGGATATAAGTCTTATCTCCGATCATTGGTATTTTCTTTATGGATAGTGGGGCTAAGAAAAGCTTCTCTCCACCAGTGTTAATATGAATCTGCCCATTAGGTTTTGCCTGTCCTGTAGCAACCTTAGAGACAGTCTTATTCACTGATAACCCGAATGATATAGGCAAACCTGTTTCCTTAATAATCCTTTGCCTTAATTCTCCAGACCATTTGTAACAACCAAAGTATTTATCCAGCCCTGTCAGGTCCATATAATGTTCATCTATGCTGGCTTTTTCAACTATAGGCGCTTTCTCTTTAATAATCTCAGTTACCATTTGCGAATACCGGGAATATGCATCGTAGTCACCACGGATGAATATAGCCTGTGGACATAACTGTCTGGCTAGTTTTGCAGACATAGCAGAATGCACCCCAAATTGCCTTGCTTCATAACTGCAGGAAGCAACCACTCCTCTGTCTGATGTACCACCTACTATTACCGGTATACCATTGAGTTTGCTATTAAGTAGGCGCTCCACTGATACAAAAAATGTATCTAAGTCCATGTGTAGAATATGTCTTTCCATAACTCCTATTGTCAAGAATTATAGCAATTTTATGCCAATAAATCTTACAATACAAATAAATGTGGATAACTTAATCTAATATTATTACAATATATTTGACATTTTTATAAATAATTGGCAATGATGTACATTAGTAACTACATTGAAATATCTATGTGTTACCATACATCAACAGCCAAAGAAGTAGAATTAAGGGAGTTCCTTGGGCAAGGTTATACTATTGAGGATTACCATCATTATTACCACGTTACTGGTTTTAGCCACCCTTTATTGCCAGTTGCTACCAATGAGCAACCTCAGATAATACAACCTGTTGAATGGGGCTTAATTCCATTCTGGGCTAAGGATGAACAAGCAGCTAAAGATATTAGCCTGAAAACCCTAAATGCCAGGTCTGAAACAATCTTTACACTTCCTTCATTCAGGGATAGTATAGTAAAGCGAAGGTGCCTGATATTTGTAAATGGCTTTTTTGAATGGGAACATCAGGGAAAAGAAACTCTACCTTACTTTATTTACATGCCGGATCATAAACCTTTTGCTTTAGGCGGTATTTGGTCACAATGGACGAATAAGGAAACAGCAGAACTACACACTACATGTAGTATAATAACTACAGCTGCAAATGAATTAATGTCTAAAATTCACAACACAAAAAAGAGAATGCCTTTAATTCTTAACCGGGATAAATGGGATACCTGGCTGTCAAAAGAAGCATCAAAAGAAACTGTTGAAAAAGAAATGCAGACTCTTCCTGATGGACAGCTACAGGCACATAGAATTAGTAAACTAATTACCAGCAGGGCAGAAGATAGTAATATACCTGAAGTTCAGCTTGAATACAAAGACAGCCTACTTTGACACTCAAATAAATATTTAATGCCAGTCAAATTTAATGATGAATATTTTTGGTATATCCCTGTAGATTGGAAATTACTCAATCATTGTGATTGGTAAACATTATTCCTTTTAAAACTATCCAACCATGATTGAAGTTCTGATTCCTGTATCTGGCCTGATTCAAAAGACATGAATTGCACCTTCATATTCTTGTAAAATGACGTGCACTTTTCAGATGAACATCCATTATTCAATTCCAGGGCATCGAATAATACAAATGGACATTTCTTGCATAGTTGTACTTCACTTTTGCAGTGTGGGCAGATTACATTTTTCAACAAGGAAGCAGCTTCATAAATAAACATTCGATATTGGATTATAATTGCAATTGTAGGTCAATAATTTATTTTATTTGAAGATTTTCGTCATAAAATAATATGACTATAGTCAGATTTTGATTTATGACAAAATTTACCACTATCAGAAGTGGCATTAGTGACTATATGCAAAACATAGATAGGTAGGCAAAATGCCATGTACAATAACAAATAGAAAACATGTTACCGCAACTTTATAAATTACTTTTGTACGAAAAAGATATTAATGGTTGAGTTGAATGTAATGGATGTCTATAATAAGATTAAAGAAATCAGAAAAAGTAGAAAAATTGACAAGCAAAACCCAATTAGTATTGAAAGCATTGTTCAGGCAGTTGATGGTGACAAAGAAATCGTTGAGGAGTATATAAGGGCATTAACAATATTAGAACTAATTAAACCTACCGAGGTAGGATATATAGTTTTAGTAAATTGAGTTATGCCTGTGCATTTTCAAACTTTAATCCTGTATTTTTTTTTCATTAAAGATGAAATGGATAGGCCCTAACACCGTGCAAACTAATAACCACTGTAAAAGGTGGTTTTTCTTTTAAGGGCATCTCTAAAAACTACATATTTTTCCTAAACAAATTATATGAGTGATTTTATTTTATGTTTGGGTCCTTTACATTTCTAAAATTTTCATTTCAAATTGATTTTTGTTTCAGATTTTTCATTATTTTTTCATTA
>CAISOH010000207.1 GCA_903887005.1 uncultured Bacteroidota bacterium
CGGGCCCTTTCCTGTCTCAAAAAATAATGAAGGGCCTAATGAATATTTCACTTTACCTGATTTGCGGCCCGTGTACCATTTTATTCCCGGAGCGAAACTATAACATTGGTAATACCGCGCTTTATTACTGTTACTATTCCATATAAGGATACGAAGTTGATATTAAAAATATATTGCGCCTATGATTAAAGATGAAAATAAGTAAATTAACCACAGCGGGTATAACCCCGAAGCCAAACAGCAAAGCATATAGGTTAGGTTATCAAGCATACAAAGACGGTGTACCTGCTTATAGGGACGATATAGATTACACCAATTGGAGACAGCCCACATTAAAAGAAAAAGTAAATCCGGGCTGTCTATACACAGCACATTCATTTATTAGTAACTGGTTATTTGGTTGGAATGCTGCTTGCAGAGATTATATACAGTCATTATACCCTGATGATCCACCTGCAATTGCAAGATTAAAATATTTCTAACCACTCCGTTTTGAAAGATGTGCTTAAACTTTAACTGACGGTGCACTCCGAAGAGCACTGAGTCGGTAGTATTTTAAAACGCATTCCCGATACTAACTAAATAATATAAAATTATACATATTACAAAAATTGAACAAGGGATTGTTGCGCCATTTAAACCACTTAATGAGTTATACCCAAAAGCATATAAAGCAGGTAAAGCAGGTAAAGCAGCTTGTGAAGAAATGATGAGACTTGGCATCAGCATATATAGTCTCGTAAATTAAAGGTGGTGCGCCTATAAAGCATCCCGGCAGATATAATATGAAAGGTATATCTGCCACTAAAATTAAACAAATGATAAGAAAAATTAAAACAAATGGCATTAAAGAAAAAATTAGTCTGAGAACCAAGGATGGAAAAGCAATTATTAGAAAAATAATAATAAATAGCGGCTATACTGGTGATATTGAAAAATTGAAAGTGCTATCTAATTTGGATTTGCAGGGTGAGCCAAAACCTATGGGAATTACAAATTGCGATACAAGATTTACAGACGTTGTAGCCATTTATTATGGTGTTGATGACAAAATAAATTTAATAACAACTGGTAATTATCTGGATACAATAAGGGAGGGTGATATTAATAAAATAATAGTATCTGAAAGTTGTGTTGACGTGTCGAAAAGGAAAACACAAAGGATTGCAGTTAAGCCTGGTGTAAAATACAAACCTGCTCCCGGAAATGTTATAAGATTATTAAACGGAAACAATTTAGAATTATTAAAAACACTACCAGACAATTCAGTAGATAGTGTAGTTACAGACGGGCCTTATGGCCTAAAATTTATGAATAAAAAATGGGACTACGATGTACCTTCGGTTGAATTTTGGAAAGAGGTATTTAGAGTATTGAAACCGGGAGGATATGTATTATCATTTGGTGGAACGAGAACCTATCACAGAATGGTTGTCAATATCGAAGATGCTGGCTTTGAGATAAGGGACCAAATAATGTGGATTTACGGGAGTGGGTTTCCGAAATCACATAACATAGGTAAGGCTATAGATAAAAAACAAGGTAATGATAGAGTAGTTATGGGGACTAAGTTCAGTGGCATTGGAAAAGCATTTGCATCAGGTGAATGGGGCTCCGGAACGGATTTAGTACAAGTAACAAAGGGCAACTCTGAGTATGAAGGATGGGGAACTGCTTTAAAACCAGCCAACGAACCCATCTGCGTAGCACGAAAACCACTATCAGAAAAATCAAATGCAGTCAATGTTTTGAAATGGGGGACTGGAGGAATTAATATTGATGGCTGTAGGATTGGATATAAAGATGAAAACGACAAAGAAAATGCTAGACCAGGGTCATTGAATGGAACAGGTAATAATAGTATGTTTGGATTAAAAAGTGGAAATGAATTAAATGAATTAGGCAGATTCCCTGCTAATATTATTTTTGATGAATATGCTGCTGAATTATTAGATTATCAATCCGGCATCTCCAATAGTGGGAAAGAAAGATATACTGAAGCAGGTTTAGGTGGTGGTATTTTAGGACAATATGATGGCAGAAAAACTATACCTAAACCACAAAAAGGTAAAATAGTGAAAAGAAACATAGGCGGAGTTGGGGGCGCATCTCGCTTCTACTATGTGGCAAAAACAAGTAGGAGAGAAAGAAACCTTGGGCTGGAAGGGCTTGAAGCAACAACCGATAAAAGTAAAGGTGGTGGCTTACACAGAGTTTGTGAATCTTGCGGTACATCTATACTAAAACCCTGTAGCTGTGAAGTTCGTTCTTTTATAGTACCACCGCTAAAGAATTGCCATCCTACAGTTAAGCCAATTAATTTAATGACTTACTTATGTCGTCTAGTTACTCCGGTTGGGGGTACTGTACTGGATCCATATATGGGTAGTGGATCAACAGGTATAGCTTCAATATTGGAAGGATTTGATTTTATTGGAATGGAAATGGACCCTGAATATTTTAAAATAGCTGAGGCCCGTATTAATAATCATGAAGATTATATAGATTTATTAAAACCAAGCAAAGGACAGGGTATGGCACAAGCAGCGTAAGCAAAGTCCCGGCATGAAAGTACCAAAGATGAGGCGATCACAAAAATGGTCGCCTTTTTTTTGTGGAAACTAAAACTTTTATCCGCAGTCTTGGCTCTGAAAGATCCAACATTATTATCTTACTATCATTCAAGTTTTATTATGCTACCTGCTTTGAAGGACTCAATCTTTAATTGAGTGTTTACAAGAAACTGGAAATACTATTTCAACTCATTCCGGGATAGGGCCAGTACATTGAAAATCAAAAAATGATTTCCTGTACAGGAATTAGAACATGCTTGTGGAGCAAGCACTATTATCAATACCGCTGTGTGACAGCGCAGGCAAAAATTCTGTAAATCTTTTTGTGTGTAGTGATATGGGTGCGTATAGGAAAATTGCCTGAATCATATTTATTATATTGCATTTCTTGAGTTCTTTAATTTTTCTAATCAGATAAGTTGGTTGTATGCGGTTCATTGGCTCTTACTGCGATTGAACGCTCGTTTTTGGACTCGCTAATCGCCCAGAAGATTGGTGAAACGGTCTAGAATATTACTGGTTTAAATGGTTAATGTGGAATTTTGGTAAAATATTTTTTATTGATAAAACAAACAACAAATTAAAATTATGAAAAAAGAAACAGAAGTAGAAGAACAAATGGATGAAACAGTAAATTTCCCGAAATTTCAAAAAGCTATCAGAGATAGAGAATCGGAGGTTGAAAAAAATAAAGAGATGGCTTGTAGGGTATTTGTACCAGCAATTATATCTGATTGTGTTATAGTTGACGAAGCTATTAGATTATGTAAAGAATTAATGGAACAAACAAGAGAAAAGGATTATTTAAGAATAATGGTAGGTCTTTTGGGAAAAACTATTGGTGGATATGCTAAAGCTGCTGACATCTTACAAAAATAATATGAACTTACAAGAAATTTTAGTTCGCAAAAAAGAACTCGCTGAATTAAGGACTTATGCCTTTAAGGAGCTTGGTTGGGTCTATCCAATCCGAAAAAAAGAACATTATCAAGAAAATAAAGTCAAGATAAACGGTTATTATAAAGAATGGAGGGCCAAAAATATACCCAACAGGAAAGAATATGAGAAAGAGTATAGAGAAACCCATAAAGAGGAAATGAAAGAGTATAGAAAAAATAATAAAGAGAAA
>CAISOH010000208.1 GCA_903887005.1 uncultured Bacteroidota bacterium
ACCTCAACGCAATATCGCAGGACAGGATAGATAAAGTGCAAGAAAAGCTCAACAACAGGCCTAGAAAAAAGAACAATTTTACCTCACCAATTAAATTGCTAAATTTACATAACGTTGCATTTGCTGCTTGAATTCAGCTTCCCCTAAAACTATTACTTGCTATTACATAACATTTTCATGCCAGTAATAATTATTGATTATTATTTTATTTCTCGAAATTTTCATATTGTAAAAATAACATATTTTTATCTTATTACAACTCGGTATAAATACCGTATTTCAGAGTTTGGAATTTTAAATTCCGTTTCTCCAGGTTGCAGCACCTCACTGTCATCCCGGAATATGGAAGTTTCCGAATAGGGGAATACATCATTTTCAAACCAAATTATTGCACAAATTATGGTGTGAATGCGGTGAGATTAATGATTAATGATCCTGAAATCAGGTAAATCTGTTTCAGAAAATTCAGGAGATTGAAAAAGAAAAAAACAAAGAATGATCAATTATTATAGAATCTGGCAGGAGATATTTATATTAGCGATTGATTTTCAATAAAATAATTTTTCAAAATGAAAAAACTGATCCTCTTTTCTTTTATTGTTTTAGGTATAAACGGCATTGTTTCTGCTCAGGCACAAAACGGAAATATCAAAAGGTCACTGTGTGAAGATTGCAGCAGATTTCCTTACAAACCTACAGGCTGCGATAATACCAATTGCTTAGAGCAACTGTTGTCAACCGCCACCCGGCAGGAGTTAAGGGACTATTTTACATTACCTGATAATATAACTGATAAAATAATTTACACAAGAAACAGAGGTGTCAGAAGTATGCACGATTACAAGGCGGCATTAGAGCCTTATGAATACAGGGCGCTCATGGACGCATACGATAAATATGTAGCACTAAGAAATCCTAAGTAGCAATTTATTTTTTGCCATTATATTCCGGAGGAAATGTCAGCACATGACATTCCATTACTTCCCGGCCATGATTATCTGTGTATTTATAGCATGGTGGATCCAATGAGGGGACATAAGGCACTGAAGGCTTTGCAGGCACCGCATTAGCAGGCATATCAGGATCTGGCCTTGGTGCAGGATAATTACCGGAATAAGCGCTCTCTGACTCGATCCAGATATTTCCATTTGGCTGTATGGCATGAACATAATTTTGCTCCCTAACTATTTTTTCAGGGGTAAATACCACACCGGGGCATTCCAGCACAACTACGCCATGCCTTTTATACATATAACATGCAGGATCAGATACAACCGTAAACGGTTTATCAAATACCGGAGTTACCAGTACTATCTTACCATTGTTTTCCAAAGGGGGTATATCTTTGGTAGTGTATTGAGATTGTGCATAACCGCCTATTGAAACGAGGCTCAACAGCGATATTATAATTGTCGTTTTCATAATAATTGTTTTAATTACAATTATTCATAAAAACTCCATGCCACGCCATGTTAAAATGCAAAAGAATCTACCAAATAGTAACCACATAACAATCCAAATTCTGGCTAATAAGTAATCATCAAATCAACTAATCATCAAACCCGCTAATCATCAAATCAACTAATCATCAAACCAGCTAATCATCAAATCAACTAAACAGCTAATTACTCCTGTATATCATACTCCTTTATCTTCCGGTACAAGGTCCTTTCAGATATACCTAATTCTGTGGCGGCATCGCGACGGCGGCTTTTGTGTTTCTTCAACGCCTTGGTGATGAACTCCTTTTCACGATCTGCCAGCAGCAATGTCTCTTCCACTAACTCATGGTGGTCTTTGGGCTCAAGAAGAATCGGGGTATTGGTGGTACTTGAGCTCTGCCAGCCGGCAGGCATGTTAGCATTTCCGGATTGTTCACCATCATTATTATAAACCGGCATCAATGTATTTGCAGAAGGATCGGCGGGCGTATAACCCTGGTGGTGGGCTACATCAAATATCATCTGCTTCAGGTCGTTCATGTCCTTTTTAAGATCAAAGAACAGCTTGTACAGTATATCGCGCTCCGTATTAAAATCAGATAGCGGAACTGAGGCAGAAAGTCCCTTTGGTGTATTCTGGCCAATTAATGCGAGGCCGCGGGAGGTATTGCGCTGCGGCAGGAAGCGCTGCAATACATCGGCTGTAATGAGCTTGTCGGTTGATAAAACAGATATCTGCTCCGCAATGTTTTTAAGTTCGCGAACATTGCCCTGCCAGTAATAATTTACCAGCAATTGCTGTGCTGCGCTATCAAGCTGCACAGAGGTTGTTTTATACCGCTCCGAAAAATCAGCAGCAAATTTCCTGAACAGCAGAGGAATGTCTTCCTTACGGTCTCTGAGCGCTGGAACGCGTATCGGCACCGTGCTTAAACGGTAATACAAATCCTGCCGGAAGTCGCCCTGCTGTGTATATTCCAGCAAGTCGCGGTTGGTAGCTGCTATCACACGCACATCAGTTTTCTGCACTTTAGAAGAGCCTACGCGTATATATTCACCGGTTTCCAATACCCGCAACAGGCGCGCCTGAGTGCCTAATGGCATCTCCCCTATTTCATCAAGGAATATGGTACCGCCATTAACCGTTTCAAAATACCCCTTACGGCTATCCACGGCCCCTGTAAAAGAGCCTTTCTCATGCCCGAATAACTCACTGTCAATAGTGCCTTCAGGTATCGCGCCGCAGTTCACCGCAATAAAAGGATTATGTTTCCTCGGCGACAGCGCATGAATGATCATGGAAAATACTTCTTTCCCCACGCCGCTCTCCCCTACTATCAATACCGAAAGGTCTGTATTGGCCACCTGCACAGCGGTATTTAATGCATGATTAAGAGCCGGGGAATTGCCAATAATACCAAACCTGTTTTTTATACTTTGAATGTCCATGGTAAGTTAAAAGTCAAAAGTCAGAACCGAAAAGTGTATGACGATCGAAAGTTTTATTTTGAATTTAAAATTGCTTCAACTTCTATTTTTAAAATTGGTAAATATTTAGAGACAATAATAAATAACTGATAGCTATCAACAATATCGTATTCATGCGTAATCTTGTTATTGGTTGCAATTATTTTTTGAATATTCGTAATTTGAATATCAGGATTGTAATTTAATATTCTTTTTAATGCTTCCGCGATAATTTATATTCCACGTTCTACTATCCAACTAATTTCATAATTATCATAGTGCCTTGCCTGAAGTCCAATTGTTGATTTTTCTATATTGTTTATAGAAGTTAATATATCTTCCAAATGCTTATTAATTGTATTAGTTTCCATAAATCATCTTACGACTATTATCAACAACTTCTTTAAAATATCGGTTATGAATATTCTTATATGGAATAAGGTCAATTTTCCTGTTTAACAGTTTAACCAGGTAATTTTCCAAATCATTCAAATTATCAATGTAGTCGTAATTTCCGGTATCCCAGTTTTTGAAATTTTCAATATCTATTTCATACAAAAAATCAATATCGCTATGTTTATTAAACAGGTTATCGTTTACAGCGCTACCGAAAATATATAAAGACTTCACATGATGCTTTTTACAAGCATCACGGATTGCATCCATATTATCTTTTATCAGCGCTATCATTATTCAACCATTTCTCCTTTAAGTGTTGCAGATGTGGCGCTGGTGATCTTCACCTGCACATAATCACATTTCTTTAAACTCACATCATTCTTTGGGAATACCACCACTTTGTTTTGCGTATTCCTTCCTACCCAATGTTTATCGCTTTTTTTACTGTTGCCTTCTATAAGTACTTCAAATGTTTTGCCTATGTCATTATTAAAACTTATCACCTGGCAGGATTGCTGCAAATCAATAATCTCTGTCAGCCTTCTTTTCTTTACTTCATTGGGCACATCATCTTCATATCTTCGTTCAGCCAAAGTGCCGGGCCGCTCGCTATACGAAAACATATAAGCCATATCAAAACCTACATTTTCCATAACAGAAAGTGTATCCAGATGATCTTCTTCTGTTTCAGTACAGAAGCCCGATATAATGTCTGTGCTTATTCCACAGTCGGGCATTATCTCACGTATGCGTTTTACTTTGCTCAAATACCATTCCCTGGTATAGGTGCGGTTCATTAACTGGAGTATCCGGGTATTGCCACTTTGTATCGGGAGATGAATGTATTTGCAAATGTTGTGGTATTTAGCAATTGTATGCAATACATCATCGGTAATGTCTTTAGGATGAGAAGTACTGAAACGGACGCGTAATAATGGTGAAATGTCTGCTACAAGAGATAATAAATCAGCAAATGTCACTGCTTCTTTGCCCGTTCCTCCATAAGATAAAGAGTCATTTACATAATAATAACTGTCCACATTCTGGCCTAAAAGTGTCACTTCACGGAATCCTTTATTGAACAAATCTTTACATTCATTTATTATACTCTCTGCATCACGGCTGCGCTCGCGGCCTCTTGTGAATGGGACTACACAAAAAGTACACATATTATTGCAGCCCCTCATAATACTTACAAAAGCGCTTACCCCATTGCTATCAATCCGGACAGGCGAAATATCTGCATAAGTTTCATCCCGGCTCAATAATACATTTACACTTTTCTGGCCACCTTCTGCTTCGGATATAAGGCCAGGAAGACTACGGTAAGCATCAGGCCCCACTACAATATCCACCAGCTTTTCTTCTTCAAGTAATTGTGCTTTCAACCTTTCGGCCATACAGCCCAACATGCCAATCAGCATACCGGGTTTATTATCCTTTATTTTTCGAAAAGCCTGTAAACGGGTACGCACTGTTTGCTCTGCTTTTTCACGGATCGAGCAGGTATTAAGCAATACTAAATCGGCCTCTTCCAAATTCCTTGTTGCTCCAAATCCTTCTTCATTAAGTATGGATGCAACTATCTCGCTATCACTGAAGTTCATCTGGCAGCCATAACTTTCTATATAGAATTTTTTATGAAATATATTTGGGTCACTCATAAAAGGGGCATATGCTTCTCCCTGACGCAACTCCTCAACCACTTTTTGCAGTATCTCTGCCATAATTTCCGATTTCGAGTTGCAAAGATAGGGGATAGGTTGATAAGTTGAATACGCATATATTACAAGATGCATATTTAATCACAAATAGAAAATTTCCTTCTTTAAAATATACTATTAAAAAATGATTGCTTCTTAGATATAAATATGATATTTATAATTTAATAGAAAATATTAAGGTCACTTTCAGGTAATTTTACAATAAAAATGTAAATTTGATCTTTGCATTGCTTATAGGTTAATTAAAACGCAACAATACAATTTTAATTTCCGCATATAAATGAATAAAAAGAAGATTTTATTATTAACCTTAGTTCACCCCGATTTCCTTCCCCCGGTATATGCAATAGCGCAGGTATTGAGAGATGAAAATTACAATATTCACATACTAACGTTTGATTCACTTGTTCCTGCCCAAATTGATTTAGGTGCTAACATAGAATTAGAGACTCTTGGAAAGCATTATAATTCTAATACTCTGGATAGATTAAGATTAAGGAATAAATTCAGGAAAAGAGCAAAGCAACTTGCAAAAGAAAACCCTTTCGCAATTATAGCCTTCTGTCCATTTTCATTTAATTGCGGATTAAAAATTAAAAACAATAATCCGCTAATTTATTTTGCATTGGAAATAGCTGATTTTATTTTACCGGTATTTTTCCATTCGCCATTATCCAACTATAGAAATCTAAAGGCTTTACAAAATATAAAAAAAGCCGACATAGTAGTTACGCCATCTATTCGACGTTCGGCATGGATGGCGGGACGGTGTCATCTGAATACCATGCCATATACAGTACTTAATACCGCCTACATGACGGGTAATGATGATGGTAATAAATTGGATATATTTAATGAAATTGTACCTTCTGAATTCCTTAATAAAAAAATAATCCTATATACAGGCGCTGTAAATACCGAGCATTGCATCCTGGAACTGGCTGAAGCTTTTGACATTGTAAATAATGAACAAAGCGCATTAATAATTACAGGGATTAAAGACAATGAATATTGTGATCTGGTAAAAGCGTTTGTTGAGAAATGTAATTCCAGGAAAAGAATCTTACTCTTCCCATACCTGACAAGAGTTCAAATGTTATCTCTTCAATCAAACGCTCATATTGGTGTTTGCTTTGAAAAAGAGTACCAAAATAACGTAAGATCAAAAATGGCAGCGCCAAATAAAGTTGGCGAATATATTTCAAAAAATTTATACATTATTGGCTTGCAGAATGAATACCTGAGAGTATTTGAAATGATTGGAATTGCATCATTAGCAAAAGCCACTGACCCAAAAGCAATTAGTAATGCAATAATTGATGCATTAATAGCTGTAAATGAATCGGATTATAAAATCAGGGTGCAAAATTTTTTCAAAAATTATTATTGTATGCAGCAACAGCTAACTCCAATAATAAAATATTTAAATGAGAACAATTGAACATACCTATCTTAACTAAAGTAAACATTATTAACTTTAAATTAAAGGAATTATGTTTGCCTGAAAAAAATAAAATATAATACTATTGATGGGTTCTCAAAAACATATTCAATTTTTATAAAAACTTATGTGTGGTATAGCGTGCTACTTGGGCAATAACAAAGATGATGGTTTAAAATTTGGCACTAAATCATGGGCCCAACTTTGGCATAGAGGCCCGGATGATAAAGGCATTTATAATGAGGATAATATAACACTTGCACACACACGCTTATCTATATTGGAATTGTCTGAACTTGGACATCAGCCAATGAATTCCTCCTGCGGGAGATATGTCATTATTTATAATGGAGAAATATATAATCACCTTGAATTAAGAAAAAAATATTTAGGCAACCATTGTTTCAAAGGGCATTCTGATACAGAAACATTAATAGAGCTTTTCTGCATTCAAAAAGAGAAAATGCTTTCGGACATGGTTGGCATGTGGGCAATAATTATATGGGATAAGGAATCAAAAAAGATATTTATTAGCAGAGATCGCTTTGGTCAGAAGCCTTTGTATATACGACAGATGAATAAATCATGGCTTTTTTCAAGTGAAATAAAACCATTGTTAAATGAAAATGAACATAATACTTACGACCCAACTGCTTTGGTAGAATACCTTGCATTAGGGAATTATGGTCATTTGGGAGTACATACATTTTTTAATAATATAAATCAATTTCCTGAAGGTTGTTATGCCTGGCTAAGCTCGGATCAAAAAAATATAGACAGTAAAAAATATTGGGTTCTGCCCAATATTGATGAAAAAGATAAAATTCCATTTAATAAAACTGTTCAAAAAGCATTGCATGATTGCATTGTAGAAGCTGTTTTATCTCAAACATTATCAGATGTACCAATTGGAATTACCTTATCGGGAGGTATAGACTCATCTATTATTGCCGGGATATTAGCAACTTATTACGATAAAGGAATAAATATTTTTACAGCCCAATCTCTTGAAAGCAAGTATGACGAAACTAAATATGCAAACGATGTAATTAAAATGAATAATAACAACAATTTCATCGTTCATAGAAATAATTTAAATGAGCTTTCCATAAAAGATAATCTTGAAAAATATATTAAAATCCAGGAAGAACCATTTGGCGATCCGTCTATTATTGCACATGGTTTTTTAATGAATATGGCTGCCAGTGCCGGCGTTAAAGTTATTCTGAATGGACAGGGCGCCGATGAATTATTCTTCGGATATAACAATATGGCACAGGCCATCTTATCAAAGCAACTTAAATCATTGCAATTAAATAAATTCTATCAGAACTTAAGTATAATGAAATTAGGAAACAGGTACCTGTTTCGTTCAATACTTGAATCTTTTTTGCCTGGCCTTGAATATAACTTAAGAACAAAATCACGCATAAGCAGAAGAAACATAATAAACAATAGCATTATAAATCAAGTTGATGATAGCATTATTTCATTACATAATTATAACAACATATATAATGTGTGGATGGAATCTATTTATGGTGTTCACATTCCTCATTTAGTACATTACGATGATAGAAACGGAATGTCATGCAGTATAGAAGGACGCATGCCATTCCTTGATCATAGGATTGCTGAATGTGTAGCTAACATTAAGACTACTGATTTTTTGAAAAATGGATTGAGAAAATATATACTTCGTGAATCCTGCAAACAATACATACCTAAAAGTGTATATAACAGAACTGATAAGATCGGATTCTATACACCACTTGTAAATGCCCTGAAGAAAGATAAGAATTGGGTTTTTGCCAAACTAAAAGACAATACTTTATATAAAAATGAACATACCAAAGAGTTATTGGATAAAATGAACATGGATAAACTTAACGTAAATGAAGCTTTGCATATCTGGAGATGCCTTTCAGTAATAATATGGATGAATGAATATAAAATAAAACTGAACTGATTTGACTGTCTCTGACTCAATTGTAACTTCCACAACAGATAGGGAAAAAACAAGATCAATTATCTTGTGAAACGGTATCCCCACTATGTTAGAAAAAAAAATTGCAAATAATACCCACCTTTTCTACATTGTAAGCTTATTGCTCAGGTGAACAAAAAATCAATTTCACCATTCCTGTAAAAGGTATTATTAATAATGAAAAACATTTTTACAATCGTATTATTTACCATCGCTACTAACCTATTTGCCCAACCTACCTTTAAAGTAGGTTGGAATACTTATAAAACCGGAATAATAACCCATCAATATACTTACAAATACACATACTCCGACAGCACCATACTCTCGCTGATTGATACAATGCAAATTTTAGCTACCAGCGATAGCCTGGTAACATGTTGTATCCATACTCCAATGCATGAAAGATATGTTTATAAAACCGCAGATTTTCGAAATGTCAAAAAGCAGATTATAAAAACAGAAGAATATAAAGATGAAAACCTGGTAACGAATAAAGAATGGAAATATGACGATAAAAACCGTAAAAATTACCATATTGAAGAGAATAAAGTAAACGGCAATAATTATAAAAAAACTTACGAATACGGCTCAGATAAAAAGACCGGAGATTTTGTTATTTCAGAGAGTTCCTATTATAATGGTAAAATAGAATTCTATACGAAAAGCTACTACGATAAAAATAGTGTGAAATACAAAGAGGTCCGGCTTAACGACAATAATAAAGACATCATACATATTGAGTCCTATAGCTATGGTGATAATGGAAAAATAAGAGAACGATCCGTATTTTTTCCTGAATTTAAAGTCACCAAGAAATTCGTAGAAAAGGAAGGTAACCTTCCTGCTAAATGCTTCAGGACATTACCAATGGGTACACTTGAAAAACCCAGCATAAATGCAAGGATATCATTCATTAAGAAAGTACTTACAAAGAACCAGGCTATCATCTATGATAAAGAGTGTGATGAATTTGAATACAAGTTCACTAATGGAACGAATTGCGAGATTGTTGTATCAACTACAAAAACTCCAAATGTCTGGCAGGTGATATTCCGTTTCAGGGAAAGGGTACAATAGTTGTTTGCTTCAAGCCTGCCCTGTTTTTGTTTGTAGTTTGCAGTACAAAATCCATATAAGAAATCAATAGTTATTCAAATATTGAATTCCATGTCTTTTAACAGTTACTTCTCCAAAATGGCATGTATAATAATCATACCTGCTACCCTGCTTTGCTGCAACTCAAAGCAGGTAGAAACCAAAGCAAAAAATGATAGTTTAACAGCAACTACAACTGCTTCTGTTAAAGATAGTTCTGGCAGCAGCACCAGCGACATAGGTACAACCGATAATGTAACATTATACTTTACCATTGCCGATACCGGGCAGAATTATTTTGCACTCAGAGAAAAAATGTTCGTACTTAACAAAGCTCTTAATATCCCTATTGACACTATGAACAGATATTATAACAGGGAGAAAAACGAAATAATCCTTTCGGAAAATGATGAGGATGACATGTACCGGGGTGAATATTTTCCACGAAGGTTCCCATCTCAAAATCTCAGTCTTGAATATTATCATACTTATATTGACAATTCCACACAAAAAAACATAGCATTAGTGACTGGTATCTATGAAACCAGGAAAAGCGCCGACTCCGCATTAACTATACTAAGGCCTTATGCTGTACATGCTTTTGTAGTGAAAGCAATAGTATATGAAGGATGTGTGCATTAGCGCTTTTGCATTTCCCTATTCAAAGAATTTATGTACTCTGCAGATATCTGCAAATCGGGATGGAGAAAACCTTTTTACGATCGTTTTAAAATCATTTAAATAATAATAATCAAAAACTTATGGATTATTAAATAAAAGAAGTAATTTAGTATAAAGTTTCTCCATGAAAAGGAACCCTTAACCTGCGTTATAATCAAAACTTTGCAAATATTCCAACATTATAATTCCAGGTTGCAATAATTATATTAGCCTAAAACCAAGAGCATGAAAAAATCTATCCTATTTATTCTGGTTACAATGATCCGGATCAATTCTATTGCACAAATCCCTTCCTATATTCCATTAACCGGACTTAAATCATGGTACCCCTTTAATAATAATGCAAATGATTTAAGTGGTTTTGCAAATAATGGAGTGCAATATGGAAGCGTATCTTATGGAACAGACAGATTTGGGGCCGCACTTAGTTGTTATACAGGAAACGGGGCATCCGGTATTGATGTCCCTGTAAATAATTTCCCTATAGGGAATGCGGCACGAAGTATTTCCGTTTTTTTTAAAAGCATTTTGCCATATCCTGGAGGTTACAGAGAATTATTCGCAAATGGAAACAATTCAGCTTTAGGACAGCGATTTGGATTTATCACATACGATACGATGATTGGATTGGAATATATTAATGGAAATGTCGTAACCCACTTCACTCCCGACTCGTCATGGCATCTCTTGGTAGGCACCTATTCCGGCTCCGGAGGTTCTTCAAGTGTAAAAGTTTACCTGGATGGAGCAATAACATCTACAACCACTTTAGCTCCTGTCACTTTCTTCAGTACGGCAACAAGTCCCATTCATGGTATCGGGACACTTTTTTTGTCCCCGACTTATACATATAGCTGGGTAGGCAGTTTAGATGACGTTGGTGTTTGGGATAGAGATTTAAATCCTTGTGAAGTATATCAAATATGGAAAGGGACAACGTCATTTTCCAGTACAATTACGGGCGCCCCGAATGTTTGTGTGGGATCAACCATAGCTTTATCAGCTTCCCCTTCTGGAGGGACCTGGAGTAGCAGTAATACTTCTATTGCAACAATTACATCCGGCGGAGTAGTGACAGGTATATCAACCGGTACCGGTACGATTAGCTTTTCCGTAACCAATGTTTGCGGAACTTTTACAGCAACTCATACAATAACAATAAATCCCTCACCAACCATCTCAGGAACAACGGTATTAGCCATTGGATCAACAAGTACTCTAAGTGATCTTTCAGGCGGCAGCGGTACCTGGAGCAGCAGTAATTCTCTTGTGGCAACTATCGGTGGCAGTACAGGACTTGTAACAGCAATAACAACAGGCACAACAACTATTACCTATACCCTTGGAACAGGTTGTGCATCATCGGTTATAATAACAGTTACCGCACCATCGTCCTGCGCACAAATCATTACCACAATAGCAGGAAACGGGACTGTAGGTTATAGCGGTGATGGAGGTCCTGCAACTGCAGCTTTATTATATTATCCATGGGGTATAGCTGTAGATGCGGCAAACAACATTTACTTTACTCAGAACGGTAACAACTGTGTCCGTAAAATAGATGCTTCCGGCATAATTACAACGTTTGCAGGTACAGGAGTATCTGGTTATGGAGGAGATGGGGGGCCTGCTACTGCTGCTCAAATGAATGGTGTCGCAGGTGTAGCAATTGATGTTGCAGGCAATATTTATATTTCAGAAAATCTTGGCAGCAGAATTCGTAAGGTTAATACAGCCGGGATCATTTCAACTGTTGCGGGAACAGGGGTAAATGGTTATAGTGGAGATGGAGGGCCTGCTACTGCCGCAAAAATAAATAGTCCAAATGAGGTCTGTGTTGATAATGCTGGTAATATATATATTCCTGATCAGGGTAACAGGATTCGCAAAGTTGATCCATCAGGTATCATCACTACAATCGCAGGAACCGGGACTGGTGGATATAGCGGGGATGGAGGTGCAGCAACTTTGGCTAAACTGAATTTACCAAATGATGTATATGTTGATGTATATGGGAACGTATTTTTCTCTGAATATAATAACAGCACTATACGGAAGGTGAATACATCAGGCATTATCAGCACTATTGTTGGAAATGGAACAGGTGGATTTAGCGGGGATGGCGGGCCTGCGACTGCGGCTTTATTGCGTGGGCCTGCAGGAGTAGATATGTTTTCCGGTGAAGTAATTATCAGTGACGTTGATAATAACAGGTTACGCAAGATTAATGCGGCAGGAATAATCAGTACTATTGCAGGTACCGGAACAGCTGGTTTTAGCGGAGATGGTGGCAGCCCAACAGCGGCAAAGTTAAATCGTCCTAACAAACATGCTCATGATGCGGCAGGGAACATATATATAGCTGATATTAACAACCACCGAATTCGTAAGATCTATAGCTATAACCACCCACCTGTATTTACAGGCGGGGCAAAACAGGCTTTAACTATTTGTGAAAATTCAACAGCTAATCCAATTAATTCATTATTGGCGGTAAATGATCTTGATATAGGACAGTCAGAAACATGGAGTGTTCTTTCCGCTCCGGCTCATGGAACATTAGTCGCCTCCTATTCTGCTACTTCTACAGGAAGTATTCTTACACCATCCGGACTGTCATATACTCCCACTCCAGGCTATTCAGGTCCTGATACTTTTAAAGTACAAGTAAATGATTGCAGCGGCGCAGTTGACTATACACTCGTTCATGTTACTATTAATCCTTTACCATCTATCACAGGAACAACGATTTTAGCTATTGGATCTACAAGTACCCTAAGTGATCTTTCTGGCGGCAGTGGCACCTGGAGCAGCAGTAATGTACTTGTTGCAACTATTGGCAGCAGCACAGGTATTGTAACAGGTATAACAGCCGGAACAACAACTATTACCTATACGACCGGAACTGGTTGCGCATCATCGGTTATGATTACGGTAACTACTCCATTGTCTTCATGTGCACAAATTATTACCACCATAGCCGGAAACGGAACAGCAGGTTATTCAGGAGATGGCGGTATGGCCACAGCAGCCAGGCTAAATCAACCTTGGGGAATAAAATCAGATGGTTCAGGAAATATTCTTTTTGCGGATTATTCGAACAACCGGGTCCGGATGATTAGCAAGACAGGAATTATTACTACTATAGCGGGAAATGGAACCCCAGGGTTTAGCGGAGATGGAATACCTGCAACTTCAACTGAATTGAATACACCTGTTGGAATAGCTATTGATGCTGCGGGAAATGTATATATTGGTGATGCCAATAATAATCGCATTCGAAAAATCAATTCATCAGGAATCATCACAACAATAGCAGGAAATGGAACTGCAGGTTTTGGTGGTGATGGCGGGTCAGCTATATTGGCAAATTTAAACCACCCGGCTGGTATAGCTTTAGACGCTACCGGAAACCTTTATGTTGCTGATTTTAATAACGCCCGTATTCGTAAAGTTGATCTCTCCGGAGCTATTACAACAATTGCCGGGACAGGAATTGCAGGTTTGAGTGGAGATGGCGGCCCGGCAACTGTTGCCAGGATTAATAATCCATATGGTGTATATGCTGATGGTTCAGGTAATATTTATATAGCAGATGGCTCTAACAACCGTGTTCGAAAAATTACATCAGGAATAATTTCAACTATTGCAGGAGGCGGCATAAGTTTAGGAGATGGCGGTCTGGCGACTGCGGCTCAAATAAATGTTGCTATTGACGTCACAACTGATGGTGGCGGAAATTTATATATTTCCGATGGAAATAATAGCAGGATACGCAGAGTAAATTCTTCGGGTGTAATTACGTCTTTAACAGGGACTGGATTAGCCGGTTATACCGGAGATGGCGGCCCGGCATCGGCGGCTGAAATAAATCATCCCGGGGGAGTAGCAGTGGATGGCTCGGGAACTATTTATATTGCTGACTGGGGTAACAACCGGGTACGCAAAGTGAGTGGGAATAGTATTGCCCCTTCATTTACAGGCGGGAATAGCCAAAGCTTAACCGTTTGCGAAAATTCAACCGCTAATCCAATTAATTCATTATTGGCAATAAATGATCCTGATATCGGGCAGTCTGAAACATGGAGTGTTTTATCAGCACCTGTTCATGGCACATTAGTTGCATCCTATTCCACCACATCTACAGGTGGTATCCTTACACCTGCAGGACTTTCATACACTCCCACACCCGGTTATTATGGTTCCGATTCGTTTATAGTGCAAATAGTTGATTGCAGTGGAGCTTCTGACTATACAACAATCCATGTTACTATTACACCACTTGGCGCCGGAACTATTACCGGGCCTGCAGGTGTTTGTGTTGGTTCAACAATCGCACTATCGAATGCTGTTTCAGGTGGTGTATGGAGCAGCAGTAATGCCAATGCAACTGTTTCAGGAGGGCTGACTACAGGCGTATCTGCAGGTTCAGCTACCATTAGCTATACAGTAACAGGTCCATGCGGCAGTGCAACAGCAACAGCCACTATTACAATCAGCCCCTCTCCAGCCGTAATTGCCGGGCCTGCGAATGTATGCTCCGGCGCAACTATAGTTTTAAGCGACCCTGCCATTGGCGGGGTATGGAATAGTAGCAATACCCTGAAAGCAACAGTCGGAGCACTTACAGGTATTGTAACTGGTGTTGCAATGGGGACAACTACTATTACCTATTCTACCGGCATGGGTTGTACAGTTTCCAATACAATTACCATATACACTTCACCTTCTCCAATAACAGGTAGCTCAGCAATATGTATTGGCGGAGCAACCAACCTTAGCGATGGCATAACCGGCGGTGCATGGAGCAGCAGCAATACATCCATAGCAACTATCAGTTCCGGAGGTATTGCCACAGGAATACTAACAGGTACAACAACCATAAGTTACACACTTCCGGGCGGCTGCACTGCCACTAAAATGCTCTCCGTTAATACATCTCCAACTGCAATCACCGGCATTCTGACCGTATGTGGTGGAAATACATCAACGTTATCTGATGGTATCAGTGGCGGTACATGGACCAGCAGTAATACAACCTCCGCAACCGTTACTTTAAGTAGTGGTATCGTTACCGGTATAGCGGCTGGTACATCAACTATTGTTTATTCTCTTGGTGCGGGTTGTACAGTGAGCAAAACGGTTACTGTAAATTCAGGCCCGACACCTGTCACGGGAAGCGCAGCAGTATGTATCGGTGGTACGATCAGTGTAAGCGATGGAATAAGCGGAGGGGCATGGAACAGTAGTAATACCACTATAGCAACTATCAGCTCAGGTGGCATTATCTCAGGCATTTCAACGGGTACAACGACCATCAGTTATACACTTCCGGGCAGGTGTATGGCTGTTAAAATAATAGCAGTCAATCCTACACCAACGGCAATCACCGGTGCCTCAACTGTATGCGTCGGTAATACGACAATGCTTTCGGATGCGATAAGCGGAGGCACATGGAACAGTCCATACCTGGCGGTTGTAATTGGTTCAGCTACAGGAATAGTGACAGGAATATCGGCAGGTACGGCCACTATTACCTATTCACTTGGACTGAGTTGCGGGGTCACAAAAACGGTAACTGTATTTCCTTTATCTCCAATAACAGGAACAACCTCAGTTTGCCCCGGGCAAACCACCTTGTTGTCAGACATTACACCAGGCGGATCCTGGAACAGCAGTATTACTGCTACAGCTATAATATCAATTTCAGGTGTTGTTACCGGAGTATCAGCAGGTACAACCACTATTACTTATACCTTGCCTACAGGCTGCACCACCACTGCTATTATTACCGTTAATTCATTTCCTCCGGCAATAACCGGCAGCACCAATGTCTGCATCGGGGGAACTGCTGCTTTAAGCGATGCTACCGGCCTGGGAACCTGGAGCAGCAGTAATATCGCAAAAGCAACGATTGGGGCAACAACCGGTATTATGTCGGGCATAGCTTCAGGAACCGCTACTATTACTTATTCAACCGGCACTGGCTGCAATACGACGACACCAATTACCGTCAACCCGCTTCCTGCTGCAATTACGGGCGTATCGAAAGTATGTGTTGGCGATATGATAACTTTGAGCGACGCTCCTGGCGGGTCATGGAACAGCCCTGATTTGACGGTTTGGGTTGATGCGACAATGGGTATTGTATCAGGCGTATCGGCAGGTACGGCGACAGTAAGCTATACTGCAGCTACAGGTTGTGTGATTACCAAAACAATAACGATAAACCCATTGCCCTCTGCGATAAGCGGAAGCAGCAATGTGTGTATTGGCGGTACTACAACCTTGAGTGATGCCGGAGGCGGGACGTGGAGTACTTCCGGCGGAAGTATCCTTTCCATTGGCATAGCCACAGGTATAGTTACAGGCAAATCAATCGGTATGGCAACCATTAGTTATACAATTCCTACCGGCTGCTCAACTACTTTATTGATGACAGTAAATCCTTTACCGGCAGCAATAACAGGGCCTGCGAATGTTTGCGGCAGCAGGACAATAGCGTTAAGCGACAGCATTACAGGAGGCACATGGAGCAGCCCGGGATATTCAGGGGTTGTATCAGTAGGTTGGACAAGCGGAGTAGTTACCGGGATAACGGGGGGAACGGCTGTTATTACATATACAACGGGCCCGGGTTGCATAGCGACAAAGCCGGTAACTGTCAGCCCCGGGGTATCGCCCATTACCGGAGTAAAGAATTTGTGCGAAGGCGGCATAACTATGTATGTATATGATGCAGATACGCCAAAAGGTATATGGAGCAGTACTTTAGTAAGTATAACCAGCGGAGGTATGGTTACCACATCCATACCAGGCGCGGCAATGATTACTTATACTTTACCTGCAGGATGCTATACAACAGCTGTATTTACCGTTAATCCCCTGCCATTGTCTATAACAGGAAGTAATACTGTTTGTACAGGCAATACAGTGGCTTTAACGGATTCTTCAACAGGAGGTACATGGAGCCCAGCAACAGGCGCGATTGCAACTGTTTCAGGCGCAGGTACTGTCAGCGGGATATCTGCCGGTACGGCAGTTATCAGCTACACCTTACCAACCGGATGTATGACTACTGATACCATAACGGTTTATCCAACACCATCTGCAATTACCCCGATAAGTATCGGGGCAACAAATGTGTGTATTGGGTCAGCCATTACATTCAGTGATTCATTAAGCGGCGGGACGTGGAGTTCTTCGTCGGGTAATGCTACGGTTGGTTTGGGTACAGGTATTGTTACAGGCATTTCGGCAGGTACAACCATGATAACCTATAAAACCACCGGTGGCTGTATGACGCATAAAACGGTTGCAGTTTTGGCTTTGCCTGGTACCTATGGCATAACTGGCGGAGGTAGTTTTTGCGCGGGAGATTCAGGCGCTCATGTATTTTTAATCGGTTCAGCAATTGGGTTCAATTACAAGCTATATAATGGAAGCGTGTTTACAGACAGTTTAAAAGGAACGGGAGATACGCTTGATTTTGGATTAATTACCACCGGCGGTATTTATACGGTAGTTGCCGTCAATGCGGTTACAGGCTGCAGCAGCAATATGACCTGCACTGTGACTGTAACAGTCCTTCCTTTATTGGCGCCTGCTATCAACATTCTTACGGCCCCAGGAGATACGGTATGTGGCGGCACTCCTGTCACCTTTACTGCAATACCTGTGAATGGCGGTACGCATCCAACCTATCAATGGCGGGTAAACGGGATTTTAACAACCGACACTTTTAATAATTACAGTTATACTCCGGTATATGCTGATGTTGTGACTGCCCTGATGACAAGTAATACCGTATGCGCTACCCCTTCCAGGGCTTATACATCAGTTGCCATGTCGGTCGTTGCTCCGGTAGCCCCTGCAATTAAGATCACCTCTGACCCCGGCATAAGAATAGGCAAGGGGCAAAATGTAACATTTACGGCTAAAGTCACCAATGGCGTTCCTTCGCTGACATATCAATGGCTGGTAAACAAGGTAGCCATAGCAGGCGAAACAAATGCAACTTATACCAGCAACAGCCTTGCTGATAATGATGCAGTCAGTTGTGAAGTGACAACTAACAGTATTTGTATTGTGTCGGCAACAGAAGGTCTGCAGATGGGAGTGAGCAGTGATGCCTCACCCCAACCCTCTCAAAAGGAGAGGGAGATGTTGCGGGTGTTTCCTAATCCTAATGGAGGTGAGTTTACAATAAAGGGAACGTTGGGTTCGATGAATGACGAGGAGGTAGCTTTGGAAATAACTAATATGGTGGGACAGGTGGTTTATAAGGATAAAGTAATGGTAAAGAACGGGACTATAAATACGCGTGTACAACTGAGGAATACAATAGCTAGCGGGATGTATTTGCTGAACGTTCATTCAGGTGCGGGGAACAGGGTATTTCATATAGTGGTGGAATAAGAGAATGGTTCAATGGCTTAATTGCTCAATGGCTCAATGGCTCAATGGCTCAATTGGTTAATAGGAGCAATCATAATCATGTTGGGTGCTCTATCACAAGGCAGCCCTTGATTCCTTCCTGACGGAATTTACAGCATGGCTATAATCGGACAACAAACAGTTATGCCAAAGCTGCAACAGATAAGAAGGGGGTAATGTCTATCTTCTTTGTACGGGACCTTAAAAATGCTATGATCTCTTCATCGGAATTGAAGCGGTTGCCAATATTTACAAAGTGCTTTGAAAGTAGATCATAACGATCGCGCATCAGGTACACAAATACATGCAAAAAGTGAATACCGTCAAATACAATCGCATTATTGGTGGCATATTCCTGCAGTGTACCTTTAAAGAAAATGGGATGTTCCGTCCAGTGCATAGTCGGGTTTATATGATGGCTGATGTGGTATCCATCGTTCCAGCATTTTACATTGTACATGGTGTTGATGCAGGTTACACTGTTCTTATAGGTGTTGGCCGGATCATCAGGGTCAATAAATGCGTGTTGCGCCCAGTTGCCGGTCATCGCTATTACACGGAACGTAATAAATGGCAGAATGAATACAACCAACGTTGCAGGCCAATTCACAAAACATAATGCAACGCACATGACTATAAAAAGCAGTTCACCTCTTACAGAGCGGTAAAGCAAACGTTTCCTTTTTTTGCGTACAAAATAACTGCACAAATGATACATACCCATAAACAGGAAAGTACCGAGATAAACTAAAAAACCTTTGACAGAATCGCGCTGGTAATGCATGGTGGAGCTTTCATCTTCAGGCATATTATTTTCCGGGTGATGCATCCCTACATGATGAGTATAGTATGTTTCCGGCGTTTGCCCGAAGAAGGGGCCAATGACCCAGGGAAGATAGTGGTTCATAAAGCCATACTCCGCTTTAAAGAAAGGACGATGGCTGGTACAATGCATCATGAGGCCATAAGGTCCTTTAAAGGCAACATTATTGAGGTATTGATACGCTATTGCGACAACCCACCATAGCCAGGCAGGAAGGGAAGGCACATAAAGCAGCACCGCAAGCGGGATAAGAGTAAAAGTGATCTTTAAAGTAAGATAAACAAATGGAAGGTCGCGCTCATCACGTAGCAGGGACGCAAAAAAACGGCCTGAATGACTATCAGGTTTTTGAACACTTATGGGATCACTGATTTCAGATAATGCAATCATTTGTAGTAAATATACAGCAGCAAGATACAATTTCCGGCGCATTCAGGAAACGTTAATGCGGTATTTATCAATCAATATCCAGGCTAATTGGGTCGTATCATCTTCATTTAAAAACAACCTGGGCTTTTGCCACAAATTGCTGAATTTCCGGGCTGCTGGTGCTTTGGTTATCGTGGAACTTCCAGTCGTATAATATGCCATTGATCTTTGTGCGGATATCTGTATATCCTCCGTCTGCTGCAACGTTTGATATACCAATCTCTTTGTGGTTCAGTCCTAAAATCTCAGAAGGTATTGATTGAAGAATATCTTTAACTGCGGCATGTTTCGGAGAGGGCATGGTGTCATTGAAATTGAACAGGCTTATATCTGCAGGCGGGTTGTATATGCTAACAGTTGTATCCGCAATTAACTGACTATTTGTTAGATAATAGAAAGTGCCCTGCGGTGGCCGGAAACCGCCTCCGGGGCCAATGACCATATAATTGGCAGTAACATTGTAGCTGCCCGGCTTATGAGTACAGGAGGTAATAAAGAAGGTCAATAATAAAAGCAAAAGAAGTATCTGTTTCATAAAATGGTATTAAAAACATCAGATCGAACATAAACGAAAGACGTTTCCTTATGAACAATAAAACTAATGAAATTATGTGAAGGCATATTGTAAAAAAAGAAAACCGTCCCCATTTTTAATGGAACGGTTTAATGTTTAATTAAGTTATGCCTCAGAGACTTTATGCGCTCAATATCTTCTGTATCTTCTTGTCGAATGCTGCTTTGGGAGCGGCACCAACCTGCTTATCCACTACCTGGCCGTTCTTGATGAACAACACACACGGAATGCTGGTAACGCCATAATTGATAGACAGGTTGGGGTTCTCATCCACGTTCACCTTGCCTACATTTACCTTGCCGTCATATTCTTTAGAGAGGGCTTCTATGGTTGGGCCTAAAGCCAAACACGGGCCACACCATGGAGCCCAGAAATCTATTACAGAAAGCTTATCCGCCTTAAGTACTTCTTTGTCGAAATTTGAATCAGTGAATACTGCTGCCATTGTTATTTTTTTATTATTGTTTTTTAAAAAGGAAAGACAAAGTTAACGGATTATATACTCATGGATAAATAGAATCGCAAAATACGGGTATAATCTATCCACATAGAGTTAACAATTTAAGGTAATCTTCACATTTGACATTATATACCTAAGTTTTATCAAGCGAATATCTGATCTCCTCATGTTCCTGCAGAAATTTTATCAATTCATCATTTACTTCTATTTTCCTGTTTTGTGATTTCAGCCGCACTGCCATATCACTTTCTTCATCTTTTACAGTGATAATAAGGTCCGTATTTCCTGGATATTTCTTTACATTGCCTTCTATGAAACCGGTAAATTCCGCGCTTACTTTTTCAAGTGGCAATACCAGGTGTATCTTCTTTGTAAGGGTCTTTCTAACCTCATCAAGCAGCATCATATTCTGTATCTGAAACTCCATTGTGCCGGGGCGGTATTTATGTTCATCATACACCCCCTGTATCATCAGCTTCTGCCCGTTTACCAGGTAGTTACCATAAGCGACATAGTTCTTTTCCCAAAGCAATATCTCTAAGTTGCCGGAATAGTCGTTTATGGTCATTTTACCAAACTTGCTGCCCTTCTTTGTAGTCATGTGGCCTACATCGGTAATATAACCGGCTATACGTATGTTCCTGCCCCTGTTAGCATCCAGTTCATTTACAGGCGTCATACCATAGTTATCCATCTCGAATTTGAAACCATCGAGGGGATGCGCACTGAGGTAAATACCAACTACTTCTTTTTCCCTGTCGAGTAATTCAGGCAGCCCCCATTTATCACAGTCAGGCATTAGCGGTGGCTTTACTTCCGGCATTACCGATGCCCCAAACAAGCTGTTTGCAGCCATTGATGAGCTCGCCTGGAACTGGTTGCCAAACTTCACTAACCGCTCCAATCCTGTAATAGGGTCTGTGGGCGGCGCATAGAAATATTGCGCCCTGTGCAATTGCTGTGAAAAACAATCGAGCGCCCCGGCCAGCACCAGGTTTTCCATTGACTTTTTATTTACCGTTCGCTGGTTAACACGCTTAATAAAGTCATATACGGTAATATAAGGTCCGCTGGCCTCACGTTCCGCTATGATATCTTCCACAGCAGCCTCTCCCACTCCCTTAATGGCGTTCAGGCCAAAGCGCACTACATTTTCCTTGGCAACGGCAAAACCTTTCAGGCTTTCATTTACATCCGGCCCAAGCACCTGCAACCCCATGCGCTGGCACTCTTCCATGTAAAATTTAACCTTATCAATATTATTCTGGTTATTGAGTACGGCAGCCATGTATTCTGCAGGGTAATGCGCCTTCAGGTAGGCGGTCTGGTAGGCGACAAGCGCATAACAGGTAGAATGCGATTTATTGAAGGCGTATTGCGCGAAGGCTTCCCAGTCGGTCCATATCTTTTGCAGCTTGTCCTCGGGGTGCCCCTTTGCCTTGGCCCCTTCTATAAACTGCCCCTTCATTTTATCAAGCACCGACTTTTGCTTCTTACCCATCGCCTTACGCAATACATCGGCATCTCCCTTACTAAAACCACCAATGCTTTGCGACAGTAACATCACCTGCTCCTGGTAAACGGTAATACCATAAGTGTCACCCAGATATTCCTCCATGTCAGGAACATCATAAGTTATTGCCTCCTGCCCATGCTTACGTTTTATATAATTGGGTATATACTCCATGGGCCCCGGACGGTACAGGGCATTCATGGCTATCAGGTCATCAAATTTATCCGGTTTCAGGTTGATGAGATGCTTCTGCATTCCGGCGCTTTCAAACTGGAACGTGCCATTGGTATCGCCTGCCTGGTAGAGTTCATAAGTCTCTTCATCATCCAGTGGTATTGTATCAATATCTATTATAACGTTGTAATTCCTTTTTATCAGAGCCAGTGCATCCTTTATGATGGTAAGGGTTTTCAGGCCCAGGAAGTCCATCTTTATTACGCCTGCATTCTCTATCACATTGCCCTCATATTGTGTTATGAGTGAGTCCACATCCTTTGCCATAAAAACAGGCAATAAATCTGTAAGGTCTGATGGGGCTATTATTATGCCTGCCGCATGTATGCCCGTATTCCGCACAGAGCCTTCCAGCTTTTCCGCGGAATGCAATACCTGTCCGTGAAGTGTTGGCTGGTTATATATTTCGCGAAGTTTATTGACCCATTCTATTTCTTCTGCTCCCAATCCTTCTTTCTGGTCAAGGCTACCCTCCCCTTTCAGGTCAGCATGAAGCAGGCGCTTTAATGTTATACCCGGACGCTCAGGTACCAGCTTGGCAAGCATATTACTTTCTGACAGCGGCAGGTCCAGCGCTCGCGCTACATCCTTAATACTGCTCTTGGCCGCCATGGTACCATAAGTAACTATCTGCGCCACCTGGTTCTTGCCGTATTTTTTTACCACATAATCTATCACCTTCTGCCGGCCCACATCGTCAAAGTCCGTATCTATATCCGGCATGCTTTTACGGTCAGGGTTAAGAAAACGCTCAAACAGCAGTTTGTATTTTATCGGGTCAATATTTGTAATGCCAATACAATATGCCACTGCTGAACCAGCGGCAGAACCTCGCCCCGGACCTATAAAAACGCCCATATTGCGCCCTTCTTTTATGAAGTCGCTCACAATAAGGAAGTAACCCGCAAAGCCCATTGTCCTTATGATAAACAACTCATACTTTATGCGTTCATCTACTTCGGCGGTTATCTCTTTATACCGCTCTTTAGCCCCCATCCATGTGATGTGCTCTAAAAATGCGTTCTGGTCGTTATTGAATTCAACCGGCACCACAAAGTGTGGCAGCAGTATATCCCGCTCCAGTTTCAGCGGTTTTATCTTATCAAGTATCTGGTTGGTATTATCCAGCGCTTCGGGTATGTCGCTGAATGTATGCGCCATCTCCGCATTGGTCTTGAAATAAAACTTATCGTTGGGAAATGCAAATCGGCCGCCCTTTACCGGTGTTTCATCATCATCGCCTATTTCTTTCCATTTCTGGTCGCTTTGCTTGGAACCTGTATTGATACACAATAAAATATCGTGTGCGTTGGCGTCTCCCTGGTCCACATAATGACTGTCATTGCTGGCGATAACGGGTACATTATACTTTGATGCAAAGCGCATCAGCACTTCATTCACCTTTACCTGGTCGGCTATGTCGTGACGCTGCAACTCTATGTAATAATCTTCACCAAAAAGGTCGAGCCACCATTTAAACACCCGTTCTCCCTCTTCCGCCCCCTTTCTCAGTATGGTGCGCGGTACCTCCGCTGCAAGGCAGCAGGTAGTAGCAATAAGCCCCTCATGATATTGAAGTACCAATTCCTTGTCTATACGCGGGTACTTGCCATACAAGCCCTCCATATAGCCTAAGGAACACAACTTGACGAGGTTCTTATAACCTGTTTCGTCCTTGGCAAGAAATAACTGGTGATAGCGAATGTCTTTATCGTCTTTGGAGAATTGCCGTTTAAACCGGTTGTCCACGAGGTAAAACTCGCAGCCTACCACAGGCTTCACTACTGGCTCTTCTATATCCTTTCCCTCAGCAGTCTTACCGACTACTTTTTTCTTCTTCCAAGCCTCTGCCACGAAGTCGAATACGCCAAACATATTGCCGTGGTCGGTAATTGCCATGGCTGGCATATTATCGTTTCGGGCCTTATCGTAAAGCTTTGAAATATTGGAAGCCCCGTCGAGCAGGGAGTATTGGGTATGATTATGTAAATGTGAGAATTTCATTGGTTCGCGCACACTTGCCTGCCGGCAGGCAGGCTCTTTCAGCGTCTTACAAAGTAACGAAATAATGAGGAGGGAGAAAAAGGGAGTTATCCACAGCGGGGATTAAATTGTTGTAATAATTTCAAATTGACAAATTAGTACGTTTTATTAATATATAATATCTCCACTGTAATACCAGGCCGAGCGGAAGGAGCCAGAACAGCTTAAAGAAGGATTTCCAATATTTGTGGATATCTTTTCATAGGATGGATTTTTTTCGGAATGGAGGTTATCATTAATCGCTTACTTCGTCAGAAAAATAGAATTCACTTCGTACTGTTTGTCGAAACCACCATAGGAATATGTTTTCCCGTTTACGGCATACGATGCAAAATGCAGGTAGCAGGAGCCGTATATTTTGTTGCCTTTCTGATCGCAGGTTTCAACCGTCTGACTGGTTGTACCGGTTACTTTTATGCCAGATACCCGAAAAGTGCGCCCTGCCTTGGGGATAGATATCTCCCAGTCGTAGGGTGTAAAGTCTGCACTGGAGTCATAGAGATTGTATTTGTTGAGCTGTGTATCGAAGCAAAGGAGGGAATCCCATTCGGTACCGAAAAGCGGGTTCCAGGTGAAGTAAGGGCCGTTGGTTGTGGCACCCATCATGGAGTCGAGAATCACTGCACTGTCCAGCGGGTTGCTGAAAGAGTTGTCGGCTTTATAGACCTTTACTATTACCGTCCGGAGGGTGGCGCTGTCGAAGCCCACCATCACGAAATTATAGCCGGTGCTACAGGCCACCGTCTCGGGACAAGTGTATTTTTTACAGCCAAATGCCAGCAGCATTACTGCGGTACTGAGGAAAAACATCACCTTTTTCATGTGTATTAACAAGCAAATACTATGCCAGAAATTGAGCGCACTGTACCATTGTCTTTACAACGTTTCGACAAGTTGTGAGCTAATTTTTTCTAATCATCTAATCCCTTCCCATCCAGAATGTGCGGTATATATTTTTCAACCCTTGACTCCCGGGTTTTGGACTGTTTGGGCTGAGAAAAATGAAACAGGTAGGCTCTTTGCCGCCCCGGTGTCAACGCCTTAAAAGCAGTTTTCAATGCAGCATTTTTGTCCAGTTTACTTTGAAATTCTTCCGGAATTTTATACTCTTCCGTCTTTTTTAATTCCACCTTCAAACCTACTTCTTCCACTTCAACTGCTTCATAAATATAGGCTTTCACGGTGGCTTCCATCTTTGCTATTTCCCCGGCACTGGTGAACCGGATCTGGCGGGCTGACTGCACATTTTCCGTTTGTTGGATCAGAATGCCTTTGGCATCCTTTAGCAAGGCACCCTTGAAAAACAGCAACGCGCAGTATTCTTTAAAAACATGTATCAATACTATGTTGCTTTTCTGAAAAGTGTAACAAGGACAACCCCACTTCAATTCTTCCGTAAGATGACAGTCAAGAACGATCGTTCTCAATAGCTCAATTTCTTCCTGCCACTTTTTGGCTTTACTAAAATAAAAATCAACCTTAGGATTCATGCTATTCTTTTATTGATTAACTAAAATAACGTTACAGGCAGAACGGATTAAATGCGTCCCTGTTATTATAACAAAGATGTTTCATCAAAGATACAAAAACCACTTTTCAAATTCAATGAAGTGATTATATTCGTTATAGGTTGGCTGCATGTTGCACAATGGGACTGATGCCCGTGAGGACGTAAACAAAGTTTACGCCCAACTACGTTCTTTTTATTTTTTTTGAAGTTATGACCAATTAGTGGAATCACAGAGTAATGAAATTGTAAGTACTAGTTATTTTATCCACAGAAAGCACAACCAAAACATGCAATATCTTCCAATATGAGGCGCCGATGCATGAAAAATTTGTGCTGTAACCATCTTCCAAAGGGCGCAAATTCCACTAAAGACTTGCACTTTTGATAAATCTGAAAAAATCCGAAAAATACAACAAATCCGTTGTCGGCTTTCTCATTTGGCCTGAATAGTTTTGTGTTTCCAAAAGGCACTTATGAAAAGAAGAAAATACCATCTATTGATGCACCTGCAATCAGCAAACCGCTAAAAGAAGAATTTGAAAAATTCCTGGAATATGCACCTGCCAGACGATTAAGCTGCAACCTCCGCAACCTGCTCCTGTGGTACCTTATACATGCTGAAGGTGAATATTTCTTTAACATGGATGACCTTTTATGTGACCTTACCTACTTGTTTGATTTACTTGATACTGCGGAAAAAGAATTTCCAATCAACAAATAAAACAAACAGTAAATCAGGCAAATCACGGCTAATCTGAGGTTCAGATTAAGATATTCCCCTACTTTTACCCCCTAAAATACACACAGTGCAATATCCCATACTACTTATTTCCAGCTCGGCCGTGCATGGCTATGGTTATCTGGAATGTAACAAAGACGCCATAAAGGCATTGATAAAAGACATCAGCACACCGGTGCTGTTCGTGCCATATGCGGCTGCCAGGAATGAATGGGATTCCTATACTGATAAAGTAAGGGCATTTTTCAGAACGCTGGATATAGCGGTAACCGGCATACACACTGTGCCTCACGAAAAAATATTTACAGACTATGATGTGATATTTGTCGGTGGAGGCAACACGTTTCGCCTGCTCTATGAACTGCAACAGCAGGACTTGATGGGCTCTATACAGGAGGCAGTGCTTTCGGGCAAAATGAGGTATATGGGCAGCTCGGCCGGCACTAACCTGGCTACGCGCAGTATATGCACCACCAACGATATGCCCATTGTTTACCCAACTGGTGGATTTGAAGGACTTAACCTTTTTACTTACCAGGTAAATCCGCACTATCTTGATCCGGAGCCGGACACCAGCCATAAGGGCGAAACCCGCGACCAGCGGCTGGCTGAGTTTCACCAGGAGAATAATACAACGGTAATAGGCCTGCGTGAGGGCGCTTACATCAATATTGACATAAACTTCGCTACTAACCATGAGCTATATATAGGCGGAATAAACGGCGCCAGAATATTCATGAAGGGCAAAGCGCCGTATGAGGCGCCGATGCATGAAAAGTTTGTACTGGAATGATACTTTCCTGGCGCAAAAAGCATCCAATTTTATATATCCTTTATGACTTGCTGGTACTTTTTTTGAACATACTTCATAAAACAGAAGTATGAACCGGTTATTAATAATATTGGGTCTTATTATCATCCTCGCTGCCGGACTAAGTTCCTGCGCGGTAGATTTATATCCCGGCGGGTATTATTATGGATATAGCTATCCCGTGTATGGTGGCGTTTACTACAGAGGGCATTACCATCATGATAATGGCTATCACGGCGGGCACCGGGGAGGCAGTTATCATGGCGGCCACCGCGGTGGCAGGCGATAGATTAGAGGCGCCGTTGATTTTGGGCGTCTTACTTGCATTGCTGTAGTTTGGCTGGTTTTTTCATTTTCAGGTTGCGAAGAGTTTTCTTATAATATTTATTCTTTAAGTACGACTGATTAATATCAGTCCTCCACTGACGAAGGTCATTGCCATGTTTCTTAACCAGCTTCAACTTTGTACCACCATTAAAAGTAGTAACAACAATGACACTAGAAAAAGAAATACACCAGGTAAGGCCTTTCCGGAATGATTATCACAGAGCATTTGTAAACATTATTTATTCCGGCAAATGGATGTTACAGTTTAGTAATGATTTGCTGAAACCATATAATTTAACCCCTCAGCAATATAACATCCTTCGCATTTTAAGGGGCCAGTATCCCGAGGCAAGCACCATCATATATATCCGCGAAAGGATGCTTGACCGCATGAGCGATGCATCAAGAATTGTTGAGGTCCTCCGGAAAAAAGGATTGGTTGAAAGAAATGTTTGCGAAGGCAACAGGCGCAGGATGGATGTTTTAATAACTGAGAAAGGGCTCTATCTGCTGTCGGAAATAGAAAAGGAAGAAAATGAACGGATGGATAAACACCTCTCCGCCTTGGATGAACAGGAGATTAACCAGCTAAATCTCCTTCTTGATCAACTAAGGAACCATACGGATTACGCTTTAAAATCAGCTTAATCATATTTTAGCGGATCCTAAAGTATGCGAAAACGCATACTTTAATCTGACAAAAGTCATTTGTTAGCCGCAGAACCACGAATACTTTTGTATTCAATCAAACTCAGCAGGGGAATTCAGTGCCATATGCCGTAGAATACGGGTAAAAACATCAACTGCTAAAGCTATGCTCATTTAAACCGTTAATCAATTATTTACAATGCTACCCGAAATAGAAATACAACAAACCAGGAACTTCAGGAATAATTATCATAAAGCATTTGTAAACATCATCTCTACCGGAAAATCGATGTTGCAATTTAATTCCGATTTCCTGAAGCCATACAACATAACTCCTCAGCAATTTAATATCCTTCGCATTTTACGGGGTAAATATCCCGAAGCGCTGACAATAATATATATACGTGAAAGAATGCTTGATCGCATGAGCGATGCATCAAGAATTGTTGAACTTCTCAGGAAAAAAGGACTAATTGAAAGAAATATTTGTGAAGGCAACAGGCGAAGGATGGATGTTTTGTTAACTCAAAAAGGGCTCAATCTGCTGGATGAAATAGAAAAAGAAAATGAACGGATAGATAATCGTCTCTCCTCTTTAAAGGAGCAGGAGATCCTCCAACTCAATTTCCTTCTTGATAAACTAAGAAATCCTTAATCTTTTATTTTTCGTGAACAGATTGACTGATGAACATCAATATCATCGCTGACAAAGGTCAGTGCCTAGTACTACAGCATATTGCACATTTGTATCGTCAATAATAGTGATAACAACAATGACATTAGAAAAAGACATACAACAGATTAAGCCATTCAGAAATGATTACCATAAAGCATTTGTAAACATTATTTTTACCGGCAAATGGGTGTTACAGTTTAATTATGATTTGCTGAAGCCATATAATTTAACTCCCCAGCAATACAACATACTTCGCATTTTACGGGGTAAATATCCCCAGGCAAGTACAATAATTTATATCCGCGAAAGGATGCTTGACCGCATGAGCGATGCATCAAGGATCGTTGAGCTCCTCCGGAAAAAAGGATTGATTGAAAGGAATATTTGTGAAGACAACAGGCGCCGGATGGATGTTTTAATAACCCAAAAAGGGCTTGACCTGCTGGAGGAAATAGAACAGGAAAATGATCGTGTTGACAGCCGCCTCTCTGCATTAAATAATAAAGAAATTATTCAACTCAATTCCCTTCTGGATAAGCTAAGAGATGCATGATCTTTATTAACCATTATCATTATTCATTTATATTTCATTTTTATTCTAATATTTGCCCTTATTAATTGAAAACCATTTGATTGACTGATTAAAATCAATTCTATTTATGATTATAATCATTATCTTGCTCTGTAACCATAAAGACATTTGCCAATAATTTTTGTAACATTTCTTTGTTTACAATTAACAGTAAAAATTTGAAAACCATCAATTGTAAATCCTGCTTATGTGCAGATTGTTTTGTAAAGTTGTGTTCTCCGGAATGGGTTCAGCAAATTGATCTTCTGAAATACCAGACTCTTTATAAGAAAAATCAAAACATCATCAATGAAGGTTTCCGGATTTTTGGTATTTTCTTTATTTTAAAAGGAAAAGTGAAAGTTTTTTCTACCGGATTAAACGGAAGGGAGCAAATCGTACGTTTTGCCAGTGACGGACATATCCTTGGACACAGAAGTATTGGAAATGAAGTATATCCGGTTAGCGCCACAGCTATGGAAGACTCTCTCATCTGCTTTATCGAAAATGATACGCTGAATGAAATGTTTGTTGCCAATCCCGAATTTGTAATAGCACTGATGATGTATTATTCCCGTGAACTGCGCAAGTTAGAAAACAGGGTTAAGAACATTGTGCAGATGAACATAAGGGAGAAAACTGCAGAGACATTATTATTGATGCTTGAAAACTTCGGTATAAACAGAAGTAATGAATTGAACCTGTCTTTCTCCCGCGAAGACTTTGCCAGCTTTGCAGGCAGCACCCGGCAGCAGGTAGCCATGCAACTTACCGAATTTGAAAAAGACGGTTTTATTGAAAAACGCGGAAAAAAAATAGCCATGAATAATATTGAAGGATTACAAAAAATCATTGGTGCATTCAACCTGCAAATACCCTCCAATACATATCATCAGCAGCCTGAAAAGCAGCTTAACCTTAAGAACAACTAATCACTTTATAACCTTAAAAAGCTCCCCTGAAGCTCTTCTTGCTGAGTACCCACCTTTAAGCCAAAGGGAAAAATATGAATGACTGAATTCCCCGCGGAATCTGACACGCTTTTAGTAAATTATTTATAAACACTCATTGTAAGGGTGAAATAATCTATTTATCCTTAAGACCCCTCCGGTAACCTGGATAAGTAAAATGAACTGCAAACAAATGCAACTCATACTTCTTAGCGGCCTGGGCTTAAATGGCCCTTTTAAATTCATTTTCCCCTCTTCTATACTGGTTTTTGCAGGAAATGTCCGAAATAATTTGTAAAAAGTGTCCGAAAAAAGACAAATTAATATAAGCTAAGTCATGAAATGTTTTTTTTATACCCGATACATTTACACCAACAATTGTTATAACAACTGTTGTTGTATTTAAATGTTGTTATACAATTCAAAATAAAGTATAAAAATATTTATGATATAAAAGCAACTGATTAAAATATTACTACGGAATAAAACACCTTTATATCTTTTTTTATAGCGTAATTTTTATATTTAGCATATTTTTTTATAGTTTTTTATTAAACCATTTAAATTTTCCCATATAATGGCAGACCAAAATAACAAAAACGAAGACGGCTCCACCCTACCCGCTAGTAATTCAGGCAGGCGTAATTTCCTCAAGTTCGGTGCTTTGGCAGCAGGGCTTACTGTGGTGGGTGGCGGACTAACGAAAGTATTTTCCGGTGAAAAAGGTCAGAAAGTAAAATTGCTCTCCCCTGACGGCAAAGTGTACGAGGCGAATTCCGATCATCTGAAAGAGTTTCGTCCACCACCGGTTAGCAACGAAGAAGCGCGCAAAGGAATTCCGAACAAAAAATTCGTTATGGTAATTGACCTGGCCAAATGCGACGGATGCAAGAAATGCACTGAAGCATGCCAGGCAATGCACTATACGGAATCTGACCGGGAATGGATCAAAGTATTCAAAATGCAGGAAGCAAATGCAGAAGCTCCTTTTTATTTTCCCAAACCCTGTTTCCATTGCGATAACCCTACCTGCACCAAAGTTTGTCCGGTGAATGCTACCTTCAAAAGGGAGGATGGAATAGTGCTGATAGATAATGAACGCTGCATAGGTTGCCGCATGTGCATGGCTGCCTGCCCTTATTCTACCCGTTTTTTCAACTGGAGCCATCCAAGTTCAGCCCAGACCGCTGCACTTGGCAATATAAAGTATTCACCTGAACAGAGTGTTCCCCGCAGAATGGGTACTGTAGAAAAATGTGATTTCTGTCCGGATATGCTCCGTCAAGGTAAGATGCCTGCCTGCGTTAGCGGATGCCCGATGAACGTCATTTATTTTGGCGACCAGAATGAAGATGCAGTCACCAATGCAGCAGGAGTAACAGTTAAGTTAAGCAAATTACTTGCAGACAATGCCGGGTATAGGCACCTGGAAGAATTGGGAACCGAGCCGCGTGTATATTATCTGCCACCCAAAAACAGAAAATATCCTGTTCCCGAAATGGAAAATATCGGAACAGATAAGAAGGTAAAAAAACACAATACAGACATGGGCAATATGGGAATGTAACACTGTTATTAAACAAATAATTAATAATTAACAAAAAACTTTTCAATTTTGGCAAACGAAAAATATAATCTGAAAAACGAGATAGAAACCCTCCGCGAAGATTGCCTTCGCCCTACAAGGACTTTTGGGCGCTCTACTCAAATATGGGTAGGTTGTTTACTTGTTATCATTGGATGGGGGCTTTATTGCTACATTCATCAACTCAGGGACGGGTTGGGGGTAACAGCCATGCGAAACTATGTTTCCTGGGGGTTATACATTTCCACCTTTGTATTCTTTATAGGCATCAGCCACTCCGGCACGCTTGTATCAGCCATCCTCCGTATTACCAAACAGGAATGGAGACGGCCTATAACACGTTCAGCAGAGCTGCTCACATTCGTATCCCTGTGCTTCGGCGGAATTCAACCCATCATTGATTTGGGACGCCCGGACAGGATCATGAACCTTGTCTTTTTCGGAAGGATACAATCACCACTCATATGGGATATTATCTCCATCATGACCTACTTTACAGGCAGTACGGTATTCCTTTTCCTCCCTATGATACCTGATATGGCGCTTTGCCGGGACAGGTTAACCGTTGTCGATACCCGGTATAAGAAATTTAAAAAATGGTTGTACAAATTCCTGGCTATCGGATGGCAAGGCACTAAATCACAATGGCACCGTTTGGAATTGACCATGACCATTATGACTATCGTGATTATTCCGGTGGCAGTATCCGTGCACACAGTGGTAAGTTACATTTTCGCCATGACATTGCGCCCGGGTTGGGACAGTACCGTATTCGGCCCCTACTTTGTGGTTGGCGCGCTTTACTCAGGTTCTGCCTGTGTAATATTAGGAATGGCAGCATTCCGGAAACTGTACCACCTGGAAAAATATATCACTCCCCGGCATTTTGATTTGATTGGACGTGTAGTATTGGCGCTGACAATGATTTATGCTTACATGAATCTGAATGAATACTGGATACCTGCTTATAAAATGGCAACCGCTGAAGGACATTTGCTGAACGACCTGTTTACCGGCAGTTACTCCACAGCATTCTGGACATGCCAGTTCGGTACCGTATTGTTGCCTATTGTTATTATGGCGTTCCCTAAAGGGCGAAAAATAACACCGCTTGTTATTACCTGCATTATTATAGCGGCGGGTGCATGGGTAAAAAGATACCTCATAGTGGTGCCAACACTATTACATCCCTTTATGCCCATACAGGAAGTTCCGGGTACATGGTCCACTTACTTTCCTAACTATGTAGAGTTCTCTGTTACTGCAGCATGCCTGGCTGGAATATTTCTAATCATTACCCTCTTTTCAAAACTCTTCCCCATGATGGCTGTTTGGGAAGTAGAAGAAGGAATAGAAATAGATCACGATAAGCAAATGGCAATAGAACTCAGGGAGATAAGGTTAGCAGAGGAAGCGAAATTACTTGACCTGGCCAAAACAAATGGAGGAGTTGTAAATGAAGGTAACAAATCAATCACACAACCAGCATAATAAATCAAATATATTATGAAGATGAACAACATAATCAAAAAAACAGCGCTTGCAATAACCTTAACCGGATTGTTTTCCATAACTGCATCCGCACAGGACCAGGGTAAGAGTGAAGCCACTATTGTAATGTCGTACAGCAAAAATGCAGACCTGAGCAAAACTGCAACCGCAATCATAAAAGTGAAAAATAAAGATGGAAAGTTTGTGGCGGCAAAAAATGCAAAGGTTAATTTCTATCTGATGCACGACAAGCAGGAGCAACTGCTGAAAAGCGCCAATACAGATAATACCGGCCTGGCAGTTATTGTGCTTCAGAAGGATATGCCATTAGATGACAGCCTCTCTTTCACCATCGTGGCAAAGGTTGAAAATGATCCTTTGTATGAAAATGCTTCCGAACAGATGCATTACAAAGACGCCAACCTAAGCATAAAACTAAATCCTGCCGATACCGGACGGGTAGTTATCGCTAAAGTAACGCAAACAGGTAAAGACGGAAAAGAAATAGCTATAAAGGGTACTGAAGTGAAATTTTATGTAAAGCGCTTGTTTGGCAATATGCCTGCTGCCGAAGAATATGCCGTAAGCACGGAGGATAATGGGGAAGCTTCTTTTATTATTCCAAAAAACATACCCGGGGATTTAGAAGGTAAAGTCACAGTTGTTGCGAAAATTGAAGACAATGATAAATTCGGGAATGTAGAAGGCAATGCAGATACAAAATGGGGCAAGCCGCTTGCGACAATAAAAGATCCTTTTCCACGTGAGTTATGGAGTCCTTATGCTCCGTTGCCATTAGTAATTACTATTTCAACACTCTTTGGTGGTGTGTGGTTCACTTATTTTTTCCTCTTCTACCAGTTAGTAAAAATAAAAAAAGACACAGCAAAAGCTTAATTCCTAACAATAAACATAAATAACAAACAATATGAAAAAAAACATAGCACAAGTAAAGAAAATAAAATATCCGGGGTTCCTGGTAACCGGAGCTATAGCAGGCGCAATAACTCTTCTGTATGCCTTCGCTCCCATGCCGGGGAAAAACACTCCATGGATTGCTCCGGCTACAGCAGACGCCGTAAAAAATCCTATTGCATCGGACGCTGCGTCTATTGAAGCCGGTAAAGCCGTTTATAAAAAAAGCTGCTACGACTGCCATGGCAAAAAAGGGAAAGGCGATGGTCCGAAAAGCGGGGAATTAGACCAAAACCCACAGGACTTCACCAAACCGGAATTCCAAAAACAAACAGATGGCGCACTCTTCTGGAAAATCTCAGAAGGCAGAAAGCCAATGCCTTCTTTTAAAAGTGAAATTACTAAGGAGCAGCGCTGGCAGGCCATCAATTATATACGTACACTGAAATAGAACACATCAAAAAGGCAACACACTCACAAAATAAATAAACAATTATAATCAATTAACAATTTAATCTCATAAATATGAAAAAGTTTACCAAACAAACAATTGCTGTCCTTGCCATATTAACAGTAATATTTACTGCTGTTAAATGCACAAAACATAACCAGGTACTGGATTCTACTCCTGCAGCAGCCAATACTGATAGCTTAAGTTGTATTAAGGGAACTGCTACCCTTCAGCCTATTGGTGGGTCTGCATGGGATGGTACTATTGAAGCCGTCTGGAACAATGTACCAAAACTGACAGTTCATGCCACAGTTCCTGATTTAGGAAATGGCACATTTGCCGGGTTTATTGGCAATTCTACAGACATTACTTTGCGTTCCATGTATGATGCAGCAAACATCTACTTTCTCGTGGAGTGGAATGCTGACATGAAATGCCTGGCATCTTCACCATGGTACTATAACCCTACTACAATGCGTTGGGCCCAGGAAGCTTCTGCACCTGTTCAGAATTCGGGTGCTACCACATTCAGGCCTCCTTTTATCCAGGATCAATTTGTAATAATGTTTAACATTGCAAATTCCTGCCCTACTTTTAATTCTTTATCTTGCTATGCTGCATGCCATGTAAATACAACTTTCGGTGATTCAACAATGACAGGAGGAGTAATGCACACAAACGGCCCTACTGAATTATTAGATGTATGGAGAGCCCGTATGCTCCAGGTTATGAATGTGAACCAGGCAAATGACTGCTATATAGATAATGGCGCCGGTGCTTTAAATGCGAATGAAGTTCATAATGATCTCCAGGTAAATAACGGACCTACTCCTGCAGCAGACGGCGGTTTCAGTAACAAACAAACCTTAAAAATTTCAGGGTTAGTAACTACAATTAAAGTATCGGTTCCCATGTTTGTAATACCAAGCGGAATATACAGCAATGGCGCTATCATGCAGAGCGATACACTCCCGGGCGGCAAAGCAGTAAAAGTAACCAAAGTTGATACTTTTGGAGTTCTTACGCTTGCCAATGGAGTAAAACTTGACCCCAGCACAGCAACATCAGGTACCGCATTTCAACAAGTGGGTACCGGCGACGGACCAAATTGTATTCCCGGCAGCATAGTATCTAATTATACTGGAAGCCGTGGCGACGTAACCGCTAATGCTTATTGGACTGGAACAGGATGGAGATTATTATTGAAGCGCGCATTGAAAACAGCTGATGCTGTCAATGATGTTGATCTTTCCTCTTTGGCCACTCAGCCGTTCGGCGTAGGCGCAATGTTTAACGGAGCCGATAATGAACATGCCATTGTAGCAGGTCTGAAGTTGCACTTTAACAAATAAAAATTCACCATTAATTTTTTTCATGATGAAAAAAATAGCAATAACAACGCTTGCACTTGGTGTACTGTCAGTTGCTCTAATCACAGGTTGTCAAAAAGACACCACGCTTTACATCAGGAATGAAGTGGCAGTTTCCGGGACCGTTTCTTTCAAAAAAGACCTGGTACCCATATTCACTGCTAACTGCGCTTTAAGCGGTTGCCATGCAAGTGGTGGTCATAAACCGGATTTATCGTCTGACAAAGCATATAATTCATTGAAAAGTGGAAAATTTGTTGACACAACGACAGCCGCCAGCAGCATCATATACGAGAGGTTAACAGGAAAACTTAGCCCTGCTATGCCTATGGGTAAAGCAACCAATCCATCCAATATCAACTCGCTGATACTTGCATGGATAAAACAAGGGGCAAAGAACAATTAATTGAATCATAAAATTAAATTAATTTAATATGAAAATACTAAAAAAAATAAAACAGTCTCATGGTATTTGTCTGTTGATAATTGCCTGCTGCTGTTTACCTTCTGCCAGTGGCTATGCCCAGGACGGCAATAGTGCAGATAACACTGCACCTGTAGAAAAGACCTACACAAGAAATACCTTTGCAGGCAATATGATTATTGACAATCAATCGGTAATGGTGCCATTGGAAAAAACCATTGAGTTTGCCATTCAGCACCGCTTTGGCATAATCAATAACGGGTATGCCGATTTTTATGGAATGTTCGCTCCGGCAAACATTCGCCTGGGAATGAACTATACACCAATTAAAAACCTGCAATTAGGTATTGGCTTAACAAAAGGTAATATGCTTGTGGACGGTAACCTCAAATATGCCATTATCAAACAAGCGGAAAGCGGTGGTTCCCCGGTAAGCGTTACCTATTATGGAGATATGGCAATATCAACCATTCCCCAGGCAGGTAATTTCGTAAACAATGCCGACAGAATCTCTTATTTTAACCAGTTGATTATAGCGAGGAAAGTTACCAAAGAATTCTCTGTGCAGGTATCGCCAAGTTTATCTTACTTTAATAATATAGTGGGATACGTGGCTCCCGATGGAAGCATTCAGCCGACAATGAAAAACGCAAATTTTTCCATTGCCTTCAGCGGCAGGTATAAGGTGACCGGGGCTATGAGCATAATGGTAAATTATGATCAGCCTCTTACGCAAAATCTGACCAATAACCCGCTTCCAAATATCAGTCTTGGATTGGAGTTCAGTACAACCGGACATACTTTCCAGATATTTGCAACAGACTATCAAGGAATCATTCCTCAATATAACAACGTCTTTAACCAGATTGACTGTTCAAAGGGACAATTCCTGATTGGGTTTAACATAACCAGGAGATGGTATCATGACTCAGACAAAGAGAAATAAATTTTTAGGTAAGTGAGTAATGATTGCGCGCGCAGAGAAGTTCTGCGCGCGCTTTAGGAATCCAATGTTTCGCTGCGGAATGTCAATGGTTAGTACTATGTCACTTGAGAAAGAAATACACCAGGTCCGGCCATTCAGGAATGAATACCATAAAGCAACTGTCAACATTATTTATACTGGCAAATGGATGTTGCAGCTTATCTTAGATGTGCTGAGGCCATATAAATTAACGCTCCAGCAATACAATATCCTTCGCATCTTACGGGGTAAATTTCCTGAAGCAATTACAGTAACTTACTTTCGCGACAGATTGCTTGACAGGATGAGCGATGCCTCAAGAATAATTGAAGTCCTCAGAAAAAAAGGATTGGTAAAAAGAAATATCTGCGAAGAAAACAGGCGCAGGATGGATGTTTTAATAACTCAAAAAGGAATCCAGCTGCTTGATGAAATAGAAAAAGAAAATGAGCGGATGGATAAGTACTCTTCCTCATTAAATGACCAGGAAATAATTCAACTCAATTTCCTGCTCGATAAGCTAAGAAATCTTTAATCTTTAATCTTTATTGCAAATTCCCACCTCAATTTAATCTGCATATCTGTTTATGCAATAAATAAATATATCAATTTGGAGTAATACCCGATTGTTGCAAAAATAAAACTGATTAAAATCAGTTTTATTTTTGCAACAATCATTACTTTTACACTAACAACTGATGTTATAACATAATTCGGTATGACATCAATGGAAATAACATCAATTGGCTAAACATCAATTAAACAGACATAATCATAAATAAATAGCATTATTCTGTTTTTCTATGGCATGAAATTTTTGATTTCGATTTAAATGAAAATTTGAGTTGCAAATAATTTAAATTTAAAACAAATATGAACATTTTCTTGTCCGGATAATATTGCAATACAGGATTCAATCAACTACACACAATTTTCATTAACATAAAAACAAAGCGTATGAAACCAAATAAATTAATTACAAAAGTTTTATTGTTTGCTGTATTCGCTTTTTTAAAGGCGAATACTTCAATTGCACAGGGAACCGACAATACAGATGTATCCAAACAAGTATCCGCACTGAAACCAGGAGAGAGTAATTTCATGATGGTAGGCCTGGTAACGTTTGGTTTTGTAAATCAAAACATCACCACCACCGGACTATCTCCCAACAAAACAAATAGCATAGGAGACGCAGACCGTTATGAATTCAGCCCGATGTTCCTTTGGCGCCATGGCGATAAACTGCTTGCCGAATTTGAACCATCATGGGATGGCAATGCAATAGGCGTAAACTGGGCTGATGTGTCCTATTATGTTGCTCCCGGTTTTATAGTAAGAGGGGGGTATTTGGTTTTGCCTTTCGGAACCTATTCAAAGCGTTTGGCCGCCGGATGGATCAATAAATTACCTTCTGATCCTTATGGTATGGATATGCCCGGAAGTGATTTTGGAGTAGAAGTGGAAGGTGGATTCCCATTAGGAAGTATGAAATGGAGCTATGATATTGCGGTTTCAAACGGGTTTCAGTTGAACCCGAACGGACAAATTGCAGGCGTTGGGATTAATGCGATAAATAATGGCAAAACAGTAACAGGCAGGTTAGCTTTATTACCGCTTTCCAATTCAAGCCTGGAAATTGGTGTTTCAGGCTTAATGGGTAGCCTTGCTACACCTACAGGCGATTCCAATATTTATAATAACCCAATGGCCTCTATGTACGCAGTTGACTTCAATTTTATAAAAAATATTAATCCGGTACAGATTAATATTAAAGGGCAATATAATATTTCAAATATAAATAAACAGACTTATTCAAGTCCTGATTCTTCACTTCCAAAATATTCCTTTGAAAATAATGCAAGTTCCTACTTTGCACAACTGTCATTAAGGCCTTCAAAATCAAAAAATAAGATCCTTAGAAATTTTGAGTTGGCCGGACGTTATGTAAACTATACCACTCCCAAGCAGTCTTTATGGGGACAAAATTATTCCGAAATGGACATATGCCTGGATTACTGGCTAAGCTGGAGAACCGTAATTAAGTTAGGGTATGAAAGTACTAAGTCAGACGGGACTACATCCCAGTCCGTTTCAACAGGATTAGATGGCACTTCTACAACTGTAAACAGAATGATTATCCAATTTTCCACCGAATTTTAAAAAACAACTTTTATGAAAATAACGAGTATTCAAAAAATAGCAACAATAATAATAATTTGCTCTGGAATTTTTGGCCTGATTACTGTAAATGGCTGCGTGGAAAGCAAACAGGTAGCTGCAAAAAGCGGTGCGCAACTGTGGGGAGAAAATTGCTCAAGATGCCATAATATGCCTGCTCCTGCTACTTTTTCACAGGAACAATGGAAAACCGTAGGTATGCATATGCAAAGCCGTGCGCTGCTTACTAATAAGGAAAAGGATAAAATTGTAGAATTTCTGCAGCAATCAAGTAATTAATATACAATATCCCGATTCTAATTTCAATATAGTGGCTGTCTCAAAAGTAAATGAAATAATACAGTTAGTTTTAATTAAAGCTATTATAATTTCAACTTTTGAGACAGCATGCTAAATTTAAAATAATTAAAAATGAAAAAAATAACAAATGGCGCCTCACTGCTGATTTTAGCCAATGTAATATGCTTTTCAACTTTTGCTCAGCAAAAAGTATTTACCGCTCCGGCTTCAGCTGATGGTATGCAAAATCCATTTAAAGACAATGCAGCAGCAACTGCAAATGGCAAAACAACCTATACCACCTTTTGTGTGCCATGCCATGGCGATAAAGGTAAAGGCGATGGCGTTGCAGCCGCTGGATTACAAAAACAACCTGCTGATCATACTTCAGCTAAAATTCAGGCGCAAACTGATGGCGCTTTGTTTTGGAAGATATTTACCGGCAACAATCCTATGCCCAGTTATAAGATGCTATCTCAAACCCAGATATGGGAATTAGTGAATTATATACGCACCTTATCTAAAGCTAAGAAAAAGTAGCAAAATTAATTAAAATAGCACCTATTTGATTTGGCGAAAACAGGTGTACTATTTCCATATTGCGTCTTTCTGGTTTAGGTTTATAATAACGGTATATTAGAGTATTATTAAATACTGCGTCTATGAAATATGGCAAACAATTCTGGATTACAGTTGCCCTGTTTAATCTATGTATTGTAGCAGCTTTGGGCGTTTTGTTGAGAACCAAAATGGTCTTCCCCCTGGAATCAATTGAATTCAGCAATATTCTGGAAGCGCATTATCATTTCGCAATGAATGGATGGATAACATCCACCTTAATGGTTTTGATGGTATATGAACTACTGCCGGAGTTAATTAATAGAAAACCTGTTTATCAATGGATGCGTTGGGGGATGTTGCTCAGTAGTTATGGTTTGGCATTGAGCTTCATTATTGATGGTTATACAACAGTTACAATGATAATTATTACTTTTTACATTGTCCTGGTATTTTTATTTTCATGGATATTCATCAAGGACTTAATTAAAGCAAAGCCGGTTAAGCCGGTATTAATACTCTGTACTTGCGCACTGGTATCTTTGGTGTTGTCTTGTATAGGCCCGGAAACTTTTCTGGGTTTTGTGCTTGCCGCCCATTCCATGAATATACTTTTATTCCGCGATACTGCTTATACTTATTTGCACTTTCAATACAACGGTTTTTTTCCGCTGGCTATTTTTGCGTTATTTTTCAATTACATTGGCAGTAAGGATATTTCATTGAAAGCACAGAAGTATATGCATAAAATAGCCATCATGCTGCCTGTAATTATTCTACCCACTCTTTTTTTATCCTATCTCTGGCATTACCCCAATGTGTACGTACGTTCAATTGCAGCTTTGGGATGCATTTGCATGTTTGTGTTTATGTTCCTCTTCTACAGATTACTAAGTTCTGTATGGGCGCATTTAAAACTAATGGACCGGTATTCAAAGTTTTTAGGCGTCTTATCTATTATTTCGTTGACTGTAAAAGTCATTTTACAAACCGGGACTTTGATACCATATGTTGGTATTATTGTTTTCGGTAACAGGCCAATTATCATAGGATATATTCATTTGGTAATGCTTGGCTTTATTACCTTATTTCTTCTGTCTTATTTTTTGCAAAATGCCTTTCTAAATAGCAATACGACAGTTACCAAAACCGCCATTCTTATTTTTGCATCAGGAGTAGTGATTAATGAATTATTATTGATGCTGCAGGGCCTCAGCCAGATTCTTATGAAGTTTTATCCAATTTACGGATGGCTGCTTTGGGGAGCAGTGATATGGTTGTTAACAGGAGCGGTCGCAATCCTGGCTTCAAGGCTAAAATACAGGAAGCTTGTTTCCGTCAATATCCTTGAAAACAGGCACAAAATTATGACCCGTTGATTTTTAAAATATTATTATTGAAATTGAAAAAATTGTATAAATTTATGATGCATGTAAAACCATCCAAATCTTAATTCGAAGTTTCGTTTGATCACAAGTTCAATTATTTTATAAAAAAGTTAAACAAAAAATGTTATGAAAAAAACTTATTTATTTGCATTAATGATTTCAGCAAGCCTGGTCATTTTTAGCTGTGGTAACTCCCAACAAAATAATGAAGATAGCAAAAATGCAGCGGCTACTTCTGCTCCCAAACCTGCCGAAGGCGGAGACCAGGGTGTGGGAAGTTATAAGAATGTGGAATTGACGCACCCGGTTGATCAAAGTATGGCAGAAAAAGGAAAAGAAATTTATGGCGTGAAATGCATTGCCTGCCATAAAATTACAGCCGAGAAGATGATAGGCCCCGGATGGAAGGGCGTTACAGAGAGAAGGAGGCCCGAGTATATACTGAATTTTGTAACCAATACAGACGAAATGCTTGACAAAGATCCTAATGCCAAAGCCTTACTTTCTGTATGCATGGTAAGAATGCCTAACCAGCACCTTACGGATATTGAAGCCCGTTCGGTACTTGAATTCATGCGTAAAAACGATGGAAAAAATTAAAAAGATAAATTTTTAAAAAAGGCATTTCTGTTAAATCAGGAATGCCTTTTTTTTGTTTTGAAGAGCTATTGGAATTCTTCCGCAGCTACCTTCTCTATACATGTTGAAACAACTGAATCCCTGTTTTTTTATAAAAAAAAGTTTCTCTGAAAAACACAGAGAGAAAGACGTCTCCCATAAACACCTCCCAAATTGTTAGTATAATTGAGACCTTAACCCTTCACCTGCGCTTCCACAACCGACAATGCTATGATATTTACAATCTGCCGGACAGTACTTCCCAATTGCAGTACATAAACCGGTTTGCGAAGCCCGAGCAATATAGGGCCAACAGCTTCAGCTCCACCTACTTCCTGTAACAGGTGATAGGCAATATTGCCTGCAGCCAGGTTGGGGAATATCAATACATTGGGTGATTCATTTACCAGGTCGGAGAATGGATAGTTTTCCTTTAACAGGTCTTTATTAAAAGCAATACCAGCCTGCACTTCACCGTCAATTATCATATCCGGGCGCATTTCTTTTATCCGTGCGACCACATTACTAACCAGCATAGCCTCCTGCGACTGGCTGCTGCCGAAATTGGAATAAGAAAGCATAGCTATACGCGGCTTTATATTGTAGTTGCCCACCACATTAGCCGTCAGTAGTGTAATATCTATCAGTTCATCTTCCGTAGGGTTGAAATTAAGCGTGGTGTCGGCAAAGAAAAGAGGCCCTTTTTTGGTAAGCATTATATACATGCCCGCCACTCTTTTTGCTCCATCTTCCATCCCGATTATTTCAAGTGCCGGGCGGATGGTGTCAGGATATTTACGGGTTAAGCCCGAGATCATAGCATCAGCCTCCCCGCCATCAACCATCATACAACCATAGTAAACCCGTTCCCGCATTGTCTTCTTTGCTTCATAAAGATTGTACCCCCTGCGTTTACGTTTCTCAAAAAACTTTTCGCCATATTCACAACGCTTCTTTTCAGCAGTATCATCTTTAGGATCTATTATTTCCACATCTTCAAGGTGCAGGTTATTTTCCAAAATCATCAGGCGTATTTTCTCTTCATTACCAAGCAATATCGGTATGGCTATGCCCTCATCCTTAGCTATCTGGGCGGCTTTCAGGATCTTAATGTTCTCTGCCTCTGCAAATACAACGCGTTTGGGGTTTTGTTTCGCTTTATTGATTATAAACTTCAACAGGTTATCGTCAGTGCCTAAGCGGTGGTATAACGCCGCTTCATAGGCATCCCAGTCTGTAATAGGTTTTTTGGCAACTCCGCTGTCCATTGCCGCCCTGGCTACTGCGGTAGATACCTTTACTAACAGGCGCGGATCCATTGGTTTTGGGATAATGTAGGTAGGCCCAAACTGAAGGCTGATATCATTATAAGCCACGTTCACAATATCCGGCACGGGTTCTTTCGCAAGCGCTGCCAAAGCCTTTACTGCGGCAAGCTTCATTTCTTCATTGATGCTGCCGGCACGTACATCGAGCGCTCCCCTGAATATATACGGGAAGCCCAGCACATTATTGACCTGGTTTGGATAGTCGCTGCGGCCTGTAGCCATAATCACATCAGGGCGGGCCGCCATAGCTTCGTCATAGGTTATCTCCGGATCAGGATTCGCCAAGGCGAATACTATTGGCTTCTTAGCCATACCCTTCACCATATCCTGCGATACTACATTCCCTTTCGAAAGGCCTATAAATACATCAGCGTCTTTCATTGCTTCATGCAGGTCCACCGGTTTCATATCCTGTGCAAACTGTAATTTATAACTTTCAAGTTCTGTCCTGCTCTTTACGATCAGCCCTTTCCTGTCGAACATGTACATGTTCTTAACATTTGCGCCAAGAGCAAGGTATATCTTGCAGCAGGAAATAGCCGAAGCACCTGCCCCGCTGATCACAATCTTCACATCTCCTATCTTCTTGCCTACAACGTCTAATGCGTTTAGCAGCGCTGCACCTGATATTATGGCTGTGCCATGCTGGTCGTCATGCATGATGGGAATGCTGAGTTCTTCTTTCAGCCTTCGCTCAATTTCAAAACATTCGGGGGCTTTAATATCCTCTAAATTTATGCCGCCGAAAGTAGGTTCCAGGGCCTTCACCACTTTCACAAAATCCTCTATTTCCCTTACATTCAGCTCTATATCAAAAACATCAATGTCCGCATATATTTTAAACAGCAGTCCCTTCCCCTCCATCACCGGTTTTGAGGCTTCCGGGCCTATATCGCCCAATCCCAGCACAGCCGTACCATTGGTGATAACAGCTACTAAATTACCTTTTGCAGTGTAGCGATATACATCTTCCGGGTTAGCATGTATTTCCATACAGGGTACCGCTACTCCCGGAGAATAGGCAAGTGCGAGGTCGCGCTGCGTCTTTGTTTCCTTGGTAGGAATTACTTCTATTTTTCCCGGCCTTCCCTTCTCATGATATTCAAGTGCATCTTCTTTTCTTATCAATTGTGCCATTTTACTTTCTGATTTGAACCTGCTAAGGTACAAATAAGGCTATGAAATTTATACATGATATATATCATACACAGCAGGTTAATAGTTATTAAATCGTCATAGGTTTAGGTATAATTGTTAAATTCCATTTTTTTTAAACTTTTAGTTTAAAAAGTAAATACCTGCTACTTATTTTTTTTTGAAAAACAAATAATAAGTTATTACTTTACGTTTTAACCTAAAAAACAAGACAAAATGAAAAAGATATTATTGCTGGCAGGATTTTGTTTCTGCACCGGTTTTGCCCACGGCCAAATATTGAAATCAGATGGTTCCTATTTAAATGCCACCGGCACAATTGGTTATTATAAAAGCGACGGTACAGTGGAAGATAAATCACATTCCACACTTGGATATATTAAAAGCGACGGCACTATTGAAGACAATCATCATGCCGCAATTGGCTTTATGAAAAGCGATGGAACACTGGAAGATAGCCACCATGCAACTATTGGTTATTATAAAAGTGATGGTACGCTTGAAGACAATCACCATAGCACAATTGGTCATTACAGCAGCAGCACGGAAGCGTTATTGAGGCAATACTTCTTTAATAATTAAATAGTTAAAATTAAAAATATATTTAAAATGTATTTTGCCGGCCGGAAATAATTTTGTTTCCGGCTTTCTATTTAATAAAAAATTTTCCTGGAATTTATTTTTTATTAAACCCAAGATTTCCTGTTGATTATACGTCTATTAAAGTAGAAAACAAGACATAAGGGAATAATATTACATTATGTAGTAATGTATATTTTAACCATGCCATGCTTTTTTGATAGGATAATTGTTATTTTTTTGTGAGATTTAATTACAAAAAAGTAACAAAAATTTAAGTTTGTATGACCAAATAAATTATGTACAGATTGATATTCTAATATGCATAAAATGGTTTGAATTTGTTTAAATTTGCCCCCTTATAGTTTTTTGAGTACAAATATTGTCATATGCCATGTTCAGTAATATTGATTTAACTTACCCCAAATGACAATATTTTTTATCTGAAAATTGCTTTACAAAAAATTAAAAAACAAAATATGAAAAAAGGTTTTTACTTACAAAGTTTACTTGTTTTTTGCTTCATTTTATTTTCAGTTGTTGCTAAGGCTACAGTGCCTGTAATCACTTCAAACCCACGTGATACAGCTGTTTGTAAAGGAGATTCCGCGTATTTCTCTATAGTAGCTAATGATACACCCGGAACTTTAACTATGTATTATACCTGGCAGGTATCTACCGATGGCGGTACAAACTGGTCAACATTAATTGATGTACTATCTAAATATAGAGGCGCAGCTACTGATACCCTTTGGATTACCACAGATATTAGCCTCAACAATAATTTATACAGAGTAATAGACTCTAATACAGATGGTTTAGATACTTCCTTATATGGAAAACTTACAGTAAAACATGCGGATGCCGGAACAATAACCGGAGCATCTGCCGTATGTAAAGCAGGGACAACCACCTTATCCGATGCTGTAACAGGCGGTGTATGGCTCAGTATTACAAAGACAATCGCTACTGTAGGCAGTGCCAGTGGTATAGTTACCGGAGTTGCACATGGTTATGATACCATTAAATATGCTGTAACCAATACATGCGGCCCTGATACTACATGGACAATAATAAGAGTTGATACAGTTGCAATAGTAAAGCCTATTACAGGTCCTACTACAACATGTAAGGGCAGTTATCCTATAAACTTATATAACACAAATGTATTAGGCACATGGATATGGAGTGCAAGCAACGGACATGCTTCAGTTTCATCAGGCGGTGTGGTTTATGGATTATCTGGTGGTTTGGATACCATCTCATATATTTTCACAAATGCTTGTAATTCTGTTACATCAACTATGGTCGTTACTGTAGATACTTTATTAAAGCATGGCGTCATTTCCGGGTTCGATACTGTATGTGCGGGATCGTGGATCCATTTAAGTGAATCTGTAACCGGAGGCATGTGGATAACCGGTAGTGGTTCCATTGCAATGGTTGATGGATTGGGCAATGTTACCGGTGTATCGCAAGGCATCGTGCCAATATCTTATTTTCTGTCTAATGGATGCGGCCCCAGCATTGCGCTTGATACTGTTTATGTATTTCAGGATGCTGCCCCTATTAATGGTTTGGATAGCGTTGGTATAGGCAATACAAGAGCTTTTACTGATGTAACATTTGGCGGATGGTGGATGAGCCATGATACTTCAATAGCTACTATTGACACTAATACAGGTATTGCTACTGGTGTTGCTACTGGCACCACCGTAATTACTTATACTGTAACAAATATTTGTGGTACCAGCATTGCTACCATTACTTTAAATGTTGGCCCTGTTCCTGCAGTTTCCGGTATTTATAGCGCTGGCGGCACTGATATTGGTATATGCGTAGGTGGAACAATTCAATTATCTGATTCTACAACAGGTGGCGTAGGCCAATGGAGCAGCACCAGGGATAGCATAGCTTCAGTTGATAATAACGGCCTTGTAACAGGTATTCAAACCGATTTCAGCACCAAATTCGATACAATTAACGTTGGAATAGATACAATCGCTTATACCTTTACTAATGGTTTTGGAACAGTAAGAGTAACGATTCCGGTTATTATTAATCAGGCGCCTGTGATACATTTATCAGGCCCGTCAATTGTATCAACAGGTGGCAACTATCTGTTCAGAGGAACTCCTTATTATAGCTGGATACGTACTCCAAATAACTTTTATGCGCCAGGCACTTCTGCTTCCAGTGTTGGTGTCTGGAGTGACAGCAATTCCAAGATGGGTACATTTGTGAGCGTTATTGATTCTTCCAATATACACATTACAAGTTTTGGTTCTTTTATTGTTCTGAAAACCGGAAGGGATAATATTACTTATACTGTTCATAATGGTTGCGGTACTACTCATAAAAGCTGGTCAATATTTCTTCCTACTGATACCACCGTTTCTGTAAATCCGGTTAATAATTCAATTAATGCATTAAAAGTATATCCAAACCCAACCGATGGAGCAATTACTATTAACTTATCTTCAGATGTAAATGAAGATGCGTTTGTTACTATCACCAATGTTATTGGAGAGAAAGTGAAAGAAATAAAAATTACTACCAACAAGGCATATGAAATCAAACTTAACGAGCCTGCAGGTATGTATTTCCTTTCAGCTTCCGGTTCGGCAGGAAAATATGATGCAAAAATCATTATAGGAAAATAGCTTTCAACATTACTGAACTTAAAAAGGGCCGGCTTCAATGCCGGCCCTTTTTTTATTTACCATGATTATCCACTATTGTTGTTACCCCTATAAATCAAAATGAACTCTATATTACTATTTGTATAAAATTTTGATAATAAACTCTAATTTTGCGCTGCAAATCAAAAACATATACAGATGAGTATCATTACAGATATTGTTGCCCGTCAAGTATTAGATAGTCGCGGCAATCCCACAGTAGAAGTTGACTTACATACCAGTGATGGCGCTATGGGCCGCGCGGCCGTGCCAAGCGGCGCAAGTACCGGTAAACATGAAGCCGTGGAATTAAGGGACGGCGACAAGAAAAAATACTTAGGCAAAGGCGTGCTGAAAGCAGTCAGTAATGTAAATGATATTATTGCCGAAGAGCTTTATGGCTGGGATGTTACAGACCAGCGTGGGCTTGATAAGACAATGATAGATATTGACGGCACTGACAATAAAAGCAAGCTGGGTGCCAATGCTATTTTAGCCGTGAGTCTGGCTGCGGCCAAGGCTGCAGCACAAACCGTTGGATTGTCGCTCTACCGTTATGTTGGCGGGTCTAATGCAAGGACACTTCCTGTGCCCATGATGAACATCCTGAATGGCGGTGCACATGCCGATAATAAAATTGATTTCCAGGAGTTCATGGTAATGCCAATAGGTGCGGATAGTTTTAGTGAAGGTCTGCGCTGGGGCGTTGAGATATTTCATTCTCTGAAAACCGTGTTAAAAGGAAAAGGTTATAGCACCAATGTAGGCGATGAAGGTGGTTTCGCGCCAAACATACAGAGTAATGAAGAGGCAATAGAAACAGTGCTGGCAGCAATAGAAAAAGCTGGCTATAAGCCCGGAGTACAGGTGAGCATAGCAATGGATGCCGCAGTCAGCGAAATGTATAACGATAAGGATAAAAAATACCATTTCCACAAAAGCGATGGCAAAAAAATGAGCAGTGATGAACTGGTGGAATATTGGGTAAAGTGGTGTAAAAAATACCCGATTGTAAGCATTGAAGACGGTATGGCGGAAGACGACTGGAAAGGCTGGAAAAAGCTGACGGAGGCATTGGGAAATAAGGTGCAGATTGTAGGTGATGATCTGTTTGTAACAAATGTAACACGCATCGAAAAAGGGATCAAAGAAAATACCGCCAATGCCTTGCTGGTGAAAGTAAACCAGATTGGCACACTAAGCGAAACCATAGATGCTGTAACACTTTCACAGCACAACCGTTACAACACAATAATGAGTCACCGTAGCGGAGAAACCGAAGATGCTACTATCGCAGATCTTGCCGTTGCTTTGAATTGCGGGCAAATAAAAACCGGATCCGCCAGCCGCAGTGACCGTATGGCAAAGTATAACCAGTTATTAAGAATTGAAGAAGAGTTGAAAGGCAATGCTTATTATCCGGGAAAATCGCTTAAATTTGGTAAGTAAATTCCATGTAGTATGAAAAAGGTATTCAGGGTCCTTACAAATAAGTATTTGCTGGTCACAGTAGGTTTCATTGCATGGACGGTATTTTTCGACCAGAATGACTGGTTAACTTTACAACAGCGCCAGAAAGAGCTGAATGGCATTAAGGATAACATTGCCTATCTGAATACTGAAATAACGCGGATGAATGCAGAACGAATGGCCCTGCTCAATAATCCTCATGAACTGGAAAAATATGCACGTGAGACTTTCCGTATGAAGCATGAGGGGGAAGATATTTATGTGATTGATAAAGGAAAATAATTTTGCAGTTGAATTAAGTTGGCAGTTTGCAGTTGACAGTCCCAGTGACTATGAACAGCAAACTGCCATTTGTTAATTATGAACCGTCAACTGTAAACTATAAACTGCCAACTGCCAACTTCAAATTGTATTTCACTATGTGGCAATAAAAAGAAATTGTTGAGTAAGCCTTTCCTTATTGCACTTTATTTGGCAAATAGTACCCAACTTTGTTTTTAATTCTCATTATCGAATGACAACAGTAATCTCCGGAACTAATCGTACAGATAGCATGACGCTGCGAATAGCAACGTTATATTGTAAGCTGCTTTCTGAAAGAGCGGATAATGTGCATCTATTATCTTTGGAAAATAAACAGGTATGGGAGCGTGGCGCGGCAATGATAGCATTGGAAAAACAATACCTGATCCCCGCTCAGAAATTTGTATTCATCATGCCGGAATACAACGCCAGTTTCCCCGGAATACTAAAGCTGATGATAGACAACAGCGATATAAAAAACAGCTGGTGGTTCAAGAAGGCCGCCCTTGTAGGCATATCTGACGGGCGCGCGGGCAATCTGCGCGGCATTGAGCACATGACGTCAATCCTGCATTATTTGAAAGTACATGTACTCTATAACAAACTAGTCATTTCAAGAATAAATGAAGAAATGGATAGTTCGGGTGCATTGATAAAGCAGGAAACCGCAGAAGCTATTAATCAGCAGATTGATGATTTCATGAAATTCTAATAACCAACAGCCTACCCTGCTGTTCAACTATTGAATATCTGCTATTTACTTTGTACTAATTACTATCGGCTTTTGACTTTCTACTTTTCTACTTTTTGACTTTTTGACTTTTTGACTTTTTGACTTTTTGACTTTTGAATTTTGAATTAATTATGAAGCTAAGATTGTTTATTATTCTCAGTATTATCGGGTTGGCTGAATATTACAGCTTCATAGTGGTGCGCTCTTCTGTTCGCAATTTACCTTCTGTTTGGCGCATTTCACTCACAACTGTTTACTTACTGTTCACTACTATAAGCTGGCTTGGGCTGATATTCTTCCGGCAAATCAACTGGGCTGAAATGCCCCACCTGTTACGCAATGTTTATATCTCCTTTGTACTGGGGTTTGTAGTCGGTAAGATACTGGTATTGCTGGTAATGCTGGTGGACGATATACGCAGGCTGGTTACCTGGCTTATTGCGTCGCTGGTATATAGTAATTCAGCAAGTTCAGATGCGGTTGGTAATATAGACCGATCTCTTTTCATGAAACGTACTGCATTGGTGCTTGGCGGCCTATCCTTAATGGGTTTCACTTACGGAATCCGCAACAGGTATAACTTCCGGGTGAGAAAAGTAAAGCTGAGTTTTTCTTCTTTGCCCGAAGCCTTCAAAGGATTGAGGATCGTACAAATATCGGACATACATACAGGAAGTTTTGATAACCACAGGGCAGTGGAACATGGCATTCAGAGAGCGCTCGATCAGAAGGCTGATATTATCTTTTTCACAGGTGACCTGGTTAATAATCATTCCATTGAAGTTGATGCGAAATACCAGGAAATTTATTCCCGGCTGAAAGCGCCTATGGGAGTGTATTCCACCTTGGGCAACCATGATTATGGCGACTATGTGCAATGGCCTTCACCTCAGGCTAAAATAGATAATCTCAATAATTTGAAAAGCATTCATGCCTCAATGGGTTGGCGGCTGTTAATGAATGAGCATGTAGTCCTCGAACGCGGCGCCGATAAGATAGCGCTGATAGGTATAGAGAATTGGAGCGCAAAAGCCAACTTCCCAAAATATGGAGATATGGGCAAGGCATACCGCGGGCTGAAAGAGAAAAATATTCCTTTCAAAATTCTGCTCTCTCACGACCCCTCTCACTGGCATGCACAGGTGATACCTGAATACAGTGATGTGCAGTTGACCCTTAGCGGGCATACGCACGGCATGCAGTTTGGCGTGGACAGCAAGTGGTTTAAGTGGAGCCCGGTGCAATATATGTATAACGAATGGGCAGGGCTTTATACCGAAGGAAGCCAGCATCTTTATGTAAACAGGGGCTTTGGTTTTCTGGGCTATCCCGGCAGGCTCGGCGTATTACCGGAGATAACGGTGTTTGAATTGGGTTAATGATTTTTTCACTAAATTTGCATATATGAAACAGCTAACTATTCATATTCCCGAAGGAAAATTTCATTTCGTGATGGAATTACTGCGCAGCCTTAGCTTTGTAAAAATAGATGCACCCGCAGAGAAATTCATTATTACAGAAGAGCAGAAAGCCCTTGTGGATGAGGAGTTTAGAAAATTGGAAGAAAACCCAAACTATGCGTTAGACTGGGATGAAGTAAAACATCAATTATTTGCTGATTGATGAAGTACATGTTAAAACTAATGCCAGCAGCCTATTCTGATATACGGAAGGGTTATGATTACTACAATAATCAGCAAAAAGGATTGGGCAAACGTTTCGAATCTGTTATTAAGGATACGCTTGCCAAAATTCAGAAAATGCCTTTCTCTGCTTCCATGGCTTATGGAGATACTCGCTATAAAGTGGTTGCTAAATTCCCTTACATCATACTGTATAGGATACAGGAGAATGTTATTTTTATTGCCCATGTTTTCAATACGTACCAGCAACCGGTTTATTAACAATCGCCGACATTAATAAATATGGAAGAAAACGAAGAAATAACCTATTTTGAGAAAAAGTTTGAGAACATTTCTTATGAAGAAAGAAAATTCGTTGGCAGGTATTTTGATACCTGTACTTTCAGTAAATCGAATCTGAAAAGCTGTAGTTTTGAAAAATGCCGTTTCGTGAATTGTAAGTTTGAAGATTGTGATCTGTCGCTCATAAAATTTAAGAATACCTCGTTTAACAATATTGAGATAATTAACTCTAAAGCCATTGGGGTAATGTGGTTTCATGCGGGCGATCCCTTCTCCATTAATTTTGCCAACTCCCGGATCAGCTACTCCAGTTTTTTTGGTAAAAACCTCAAGAAAGCGAAGTTCATAAATTGTAATGCCGATGAAGTGGACTTCAGTGAATGTAACCTCATGCAAGCCGACTTCAGCGAAACAGATTTAAGGAATGCCGTATTTTCAAATTCCGACCTTTCGCTTGCCAACTTCGTTAATGCGAAAAATTACATTATTGACATCCGCAACAATAAAGTGAAAAAAGCAAAATTCAGCTTGCCGGAAGCGCTTTCTTTGTTGTATGGGTTGGATGTGATTATTGAGGAGTAGAGCCGTTTACAGTTGGCAGTTCCGGCATTGGTTTCAGTCTCAGCGACAGCGTGACTGAAATCCAACATTAAAAACCAGGACTATGTCCGGCAAAATCCTTGATAAAGCAAAATAACATATCCAGATGTCCCACACCTTTTTCGGTGTGTGGGACATCTACGTAACATGAACGCACCACCGGTTTCAGTCTTAGCGACAGCATACCGATGGCTATCGGAAGAAATCCGGCAATAAAAACCAGGACTATTTCCGTCGCATCTTAAAATCCGGTTTCCCCCTCGCTTCCGCTCTGTTTCTCCGCTCTGAAGTTTCTCTCCGCATTTTTTATTATTTCTTAAACTAATCGGGGCACGGTTTTTTTACCTTATCAGTGACAAATAATGTTCAAAACAGCAAAAACAGAGATACTTATGAAAAAGATTATGATAGCACTGGCACTAATAGGGATGTCCTATACCGGCGCAGAAGCACAAACGAAGAGTTCAGAAGCAAAAACAACCTGTAAATGCGCTTCAATAGCAAAAAAGGATAAGGCTAGTGGGTTTGCGCACGTTCACAAACACTCCGGTGGCACCACAAAATCCACCGACACATACCAGGTGTGCCGCGAAAAGGGGGGGCATTACGATTGCTGCACGCATCATAAAACAGTAGTTACCAAGGTAGCTGCAAACTAGCCAAATGAAATTTTTTAACTAAAAAAAGAAAAGACTATGAAACAAGTATTGATGACGCTGGTAATTGTCGCATTTGCGTTTGCCAGCGCAGAAGCACAGACAAACTGTAAGGTAGCCGCACCTAAGCACAGAACGGCGGTAAAACATAAAAGTGTAGTGCACAAACAAACTACTATAACGGTGACGGCATGCCGGATGGTCCCATACCAGGTGTGTACTATATTGCCCGGCAGAAGGTCTGTCAGTTGCTATAAGACCATTGACTCGGCCAACGAGACTCCAATGGGACCAGCAACCATTTATGGCCCCACGGGCCCAATGCCGGGCGAGGTTGTGCATTTTAAGGTACGGACCATTGTAATAAAAGGCCAAAGCAAGGGCAGTTACTGTAAAAGAGATGCAACCAACAAACAAACTATCTGTTATCAGCCGGGTTATCTTATCAGGGATGAGGACGGCTACTATAGTTATGGCGAAGCTGTATCACAAAACGATGACGGTAGTGTGACGATAAAATAAAGTAACAATGCACTATTTTGGACGAATCTCCATGCGGGGATTCGTCTTCTTTTGCTTAGTATCACTGCATAGCTCTACCATGGCGTGAGTATTGCAATTGGTAGCGACAAAATTCCGGCAAGAGCAAACGGCTGGAAGATATTAACTAAGGCACACGTGCCATAGTTAATTTTTGTGTACAATTAAGTATTGATAGGCCAGTTGCCGTTGCAAGTGTATTTTGCCGGACCGTCCTCACTTATTACCACCAGGTAATTGTCCGCATTGGGATTTTGGGTGGCTTTAGAGTTATATGTTATGTTCATCCCCGCAGTGAAATTCCTTATTGCTGGTTCACTTTTCATAACAACTACCCATGTTCCTGTCGTTGGACCCGTTTGGGTAACTCTTACTTCTGTTACTGCTGCAATATTGTTCCCGTCAGCAGATTCGAATACGCATCCTCCTTGAAATGTCATGGTGACTATTTTTTTGTGTTAAGCATTAAATGAATGTCAAAACTACTCACTCATTGCCTAAATTTGTACCGTTAAAAAACGGTATTTATTTTAATAATATGTTACTTGCAGTATCCCAATCTGCACATATTTAAAACCTGACGTTGTCCAACGGTGCAAAAGCATGGATGGATTTTGATAAAAGAGGGACTTGGCGTCAATCACCGCACTATAGCTGGCTGCCCCGGTAACACCAAAATCACAATCAAATACCACACGTTGTGCCTGATGTTAGCAAAGCGGAGCAGGAATTAAAAATATTAATAAAAGAGTATGAAAAGGGGCGAAATTTTACTAAAATAATTGATTCACATATTTATTTTTACAATAAAAATATTTACTTACCATCAACTGGAGATACCACCTGGATACCATATCAGGATGGAATAGGGATAAACTATAGGTATGATGTTTTATTGTTGTTTCCATTAATAAATAAGGAATATAAAATAAGGGATATAAACGTTAAGAGCGACAGAATGGATACTCATCATTGTACCAACGGTTATACATTATATCTGAATGATACATTTCATAATGTTCCAACATTTCCTGATACCCACACTTCCGAAATTACTATTTATAGATAAATCTGCTTAAGCTTTTCACTTTTAACTTTTGACTTAGCATAACGCTTTTGCCTTTTGCCTTAACTTCGCAGCCTTATGTTAATGTCATTACAAAATATTTCATTCTATTTCGGGGCGCGGGCTATATTGGAAAACGCCAACTGGCAGATAGGTACAGGCGAGCGAATTGGCCTTGTTGGCAGCAATGGAGCAGGCAAATCCACATTATTACGCTTAATGACAGGGGCTTATACCCTTGATAGTGGTGTTATAAACAAACCAAAAGATGTATCCCTGGGGTTTTTCAACCAGGATTTATTAAGTTTCTCTACCAACGATACTATTCTACGGGTGGGCATGATGGCTTTTGAAAAAGCACACGAGGTGGAAAAGGAAATGGACCGTATCATAAAAGAACTGGAACATAAACCCGATGATGCAGACCTGCTGGATGATTACAGCCATGCACTCCATGATTTTGAAGTAGCGGGCGGTTATGAAATGGAACACAAAACGGCGGAAGTACTGGAAGGCCTTGGCTTTTCCACAGCCGATCTCTCCCGTCCATATGACGAGTTTAGCGGTGGATGGCGGATGCGGGTATTGCTCGCCAAAATGATGCTGCAACAGCCAGAGTTGCTGCTGCTCGACGAACCTACCAACCACTTGGATCTGCCATCCATAGAATGGCTGGAACGCTACCTTATCAGCTATCCCGGCAGCGTAGTTATCGTATCGCACGACCGTTACTTCCTCGACCGCATGGTGACCAAAATAGTGGAAGTCTGGCAAAGGGACCTCGTACAATATAGTGGCAATTATACCTTCTTCCAGAAAGAAAAGGTGGAACGAATGGTACTACAGCAACGTGCTTTTGAAAACCAGCAGGATTATATCAAACAGCAGGAGCGGTTTATAGAGCGGTTCCGTGCAAAGGCTACCAAGGCTGCAGCTGCGCAAAGCGCCATAAAAAGATTAGATAAATTAGACGTAATAGAAGCGCCTGATTCGTCGGTACCGTTAATGAACATCAACTTTGATATCGCTGTTCAGCCGGGGAAGATAATTACTGAACTTAAAGGAATTACCAAACGCTACGGTGCTCTTACAATACTCGATAATGCCGATGCAGAGATATTGCGTGGTGATAAAATAGCACTGATAGGCGCTAATGGTAAAGGGAAGTCCACTTTGCTGCGTATAATCACAGGGCAGGAAACATTTGAAGGCGACCGTAAATGGGGCCATAATGTGGAAGAAAGCTTTTATGCACAGCACCAGCTTGAAGCTTTGACGATAGAGAATGAGGTACTGGAAGAATTAAAGATGTGCGGCAGCGGCAAGAACGAACTGGAGCTACGCCAGCTTCTTGGTTGCTTCCTGTTCAGCGGTGATGACGTATTTAAAAAGATAAAAGTACTGTCGGGCGGTGAAAAGGCAAGGGTGGCCCTGGCGAAGGTAATAGCTGCTAAAGGCAACTTCCTGCTGCTCGATGAGCCTACCAACCACTTAGATATGCAATCGGTGGAGATGCTGATAGATGCCCTCAATAAATACAAGGGTACGCTTATACTCGTATCGCACGACCGTTATTTCATCAGCAGGACGGCAAATAAAATATGGAACATTGAAGATGGTAAGATAAATGAATTTAACGGGCCCTACGATGAATGGGCGCAATGGCACGCTGATAAACTAAAACGTGAACAGGCAGCAAAAATACCTGCGGCAAAGGCAGCGCCTGCCCCTAAGAAAGAAGAAAAGCAATCTCCCAAGGCCAATATCAACAATGAGCAGCAAAACGCCTGGCGCAAGGAACTGCAGAAACAACAGAAAATATTCCAGAGGCAGGAAGAAGACATCAATAAACTGAAGCAGGAAAAGCTGGACCTGGAAGCCAAATTAGGAGACCCCTCTTTCTATGCTTCCAACAAGGCGGAGTTCCTGAAAGTAGATGAAAAATACCGCCAGGTTTCCGCCCGTTATACCTCTCTTTCCGCTGAGTACGACAAGGTGTTTGAGGTGATAATGGAGTTGGAGGAAAAATTGGCTACTTAATTGCTTAATTGCGCAATGGCTTAATGGCTCAATTCCTCCTGCAATATTGTTGGTAAAGAACGTCAATAATAGTGGGAGAAGCAAACTGTCAATTGTTAACTGCCCGCCGCTACCTGGCAAGCGCTGTAATGCAGGTATCCCAGCCATATTTTGATGCCATCATTTTGTTGGTAAAGTCAGGATTGCCGCAGTCGCTCTTATCCAACTCATAACTACTTCCGCCCTTGCCCGCAGAATAACATTGGCATATGCATGTAGAATGATAGCAGGAACCAAGGCACAAAGCACCCGCACCCAGGGATAGCAATAATATCAACCGTTTCATAAGAATATAATTTCATCAGTTATGCCGGACACTTTTAGCTTTTCACTTTTTACTTTTAACTTAATGCCCCACCAAAAACGTCCCTGACTTTAACACAGAATTAAATGTAAACGTAGCCACCCGCGCATTTTTAAAGTTCATGTAATACGTCTGGTCAAGTGATGTGGAATCATACGGGGCATTTTCCACCACGTAATCCTTGCCGTCCGTAACTTTCCCTATGCCCGTAGTAAAAGCCACGAATGCGAGTATGGGCGTCTTATCGTCCTTGTCTTTCTTTTTGTAAGTAGCGAAAAACGATAACGCACCCGATTTATTCTCCACCACATATTGCTGATCAGTACTCAAATCTATGTCCTTAGCCTTGTAATAAGAATACTCAGCATCCTTCTTTGAAAACTCACCCTTATAGCTTTTAAAACCATCTGGCATCGCCTCTATTGCTTTCAGCATCTCCCTGGCTATTTCCAGCGATTTTTTTACCTTCTCCGTATTACCCGTCATAGTACCCTGCCCATGTGCTAATACAGGCAGCAAAATTATTATCAGCAATGTAACAATGTGCTTCATTTTAGTTGGCAGTTTACAGTTTGCAGTTGTCCGAAAAAAGCAAGTTTGCAGTTTACACACAAATGTAAACTGCAAACCGATAATATTAAATTACATCCGGGAACAATCCCAATTCCTAATTACAAATTCCCAATTCCAATCAAATTAATTCCCTGCCACCGCACGCTGCACCAGATCCGCCGCTTCGCTCAGCAATATCGCGCTTTGCACCTTCAGGCCGCTTTCTTTCAATAGTTTCTGTGCAGCCTCGGCATTAGTACCCTGCAGTCGCACTATGATTGGTATGTTGATATTACCCATCTTGGTATAAGCCTCGATAACGCCCGCCGCTACCCTGTCGCAACGCACGATACCTCCGAAGATGTTCACCAGTATTGCCTTTACATTCGGGTCCTTCATGATGATGCGGAAACCAGCCTCAACCGTCTGCGCATTAGCCGAACCACCCACGTCTAAGAAGTTAGCGGGTTCACCGCCTGCCAGCTTTATCATGTCCATGGTAGCCATAGCCAGACCAGCGCCGTTCACCATGCAACCTACATTACCATCCAGTTTCACATAGTTCAGATTGTACTCCCCTGCTTCTACTTCTGTTGGGTCTTCCTCGCTCTTGTCGCGCATGTCGGCAAGGTCGGGATGACGCATCAGTGCGTTATCGTCCAGGTTCATCTTGCAGTCCACGGCCAGCACCTTGTCATCCGCGCTTTTGAAAAGCGGGTTTATCTCCAGCATGGAGCAGTCGAGGCCCACATAAGCTTCATACAGATTGGTTACAAACTTCACCATGTTCTTAAACGCCAGCCCGCTCAATCCAAGGTTGAAAGCTATCTTCCGCGCCTGGAAAGCCTGCAGTGGAGAGTTAGCATGTACCCATTCCTTGAATATAAGTTCCGGTGTATTATGTGCCACCGTTTCTATGTCCATACCGCCTTCGGTGCTGTACATGATCACATTTTGCTTCTTCGCACGGTCCAGCAATATGCTCAGGTAAAATTCCTTACGCTCACTCGGCCCGTCATAATACATATCCTGCGCTATCAGTATCTTGTTTACTTTCTTACCTGCAGGGCCGGTTTGAATAGTCACCAGCGTATGGCCCAGTATGTTCTTGGCCACGCGCTCCACATCTTCCGCGCTCTTCACCACCTGTACACCGCTCTGGTCCGGCACCTCTTTCATGCGCCCCTTACCGCGGCCACCCGCATGTATCTGCGCTTTTACCACGGCAAACTTAGTGCCGTTGCTTACTGACATTTGTTTATATGCGTTAACCGCATCATCCACTTTATCCACTGCTATGCCTTCCTGGGTAGGTACATGATAGCGTTTCAAAAGTTCTTTGGCCTGGTATTCATGCAAGTTCATCTCTGAAAATTTTTTTTTGTGGGGCAAAGGTAATATTTAATGTGGAAATGCGGGAATGTGAAAATGTGTAAATCTTAATGGCTCAATAGCTTAATGGCTCAATGGCTTAATTAATGATTAGCTGATTTACCGGAATTTGTAATTGGAAATTTGTTTATTTCGTATCTGCACCACTGCTAAAGCTATGACTGTTGATAAGGGCGAGGCTCGGAAAGGACAGAATATATATGAGTGGTTGAATATGCATTTCCAGATCATGGAGAAAACCACTCATAATCAATACAAAAACATCTTTTGAACTTAATAACTTCCATGAATCGTCTACAATTAAATCATTAATCGCACGCAGGACACCATTAATTAATATGCCGAATTCCACGATCTGTATATTCATTGAAAAAATAAAGATTGTTGTCAGAATAGATTTGCGAAAAATTATTTCTAATACTTAATATGTTTCCTTGCAAATTATTAGGGGCCAGTTCTAGTTTTCTTTTGAAACGCTCAGGAATATCTATTGTGTGTATAATACTTTAGCTTCCTAAAAAATTTTAAGCAAGCATGAAAATATATTACAATTTGTAAAGGAAGTAACAAATTCATCAATTTTGTTGAAATGTTTTATTTTGTCTCACAAAAACAATATCCCCTTAAAGGTCTCGCTTCAGCCTGTTGGAGCAAAATCTAACTTACCATTTGCGTTCTACTTTCTACTTTTGAATTAGAATGGCTTATCTCCAATCATATAAACGGCTAAATGCGCTGATACAAAACGAAAGTTTTGAACCAATGATCAGTTGGGGATTGCGTATGGCATTATCTGGCACCTTGCCTATATTATGGGGGCTGGCAACAGGAAGGTTGGTGGATGCAGTATGGATAACGCTTACTGCGGAAGCCATATCGTGGGTAGAAATGAAAGGGTCTTTTGCATGGCGGGTACGCACTTTATTATCCGGCGCTATATTGGCGATATTTTTTTCGGTACTTGGCACGGTGACGGGGTTTGATATATGGCTGAGCGTGTTGTGTATGTTCATAGTAGGCTATGTGGCTACGGTGCTGAAAGACATTGGCGACCGCGCAAGCGGGCTTGCTATCTGTGTATATCTGTTATTTATCATCTGCAATGCCTTTCCGGCAACAGCGTATCACGAAGTTACAAAACGCTTAGAGCTGATAACAGCAGGCGCGGTATTGCCGGTAATTATTGGCATTGTAACTTCCTTATTAATGCCCGCAGAACAGCCGTTCCGGAGGCAGATAGCCCTTATATGGCGATCTATATCTGTGCTAATTGGAACTATATCTAAAAGCGGTATTGAAAAGAGTATCAGAGAGGGAATTGGCGAGGTTTACCTGAAAGAAAATGATGTGCGGGCTGCCATAAATAAGTCGTACGAGTTTTACGGACGAATGGCGCACCAGGTAAATCAAAAAGACAACCGGCAATACCAGTTGGCTCTGCTTAGAAAGGCTGCCGGGCTGGTTGCAGTAAATGTGATAGCAATTGCTGAGGAGATGGCACATGTGCCTGTGTCTGAACTCGATGAAAAACTACGAATAAAGGCCGCTACCTTATACAGCGCTATGAAGGAAGCCGTAAGCCGCATTTCCATCTTTGTAATTACATTGAAACCTGAAGAAAAACTGCTGGCTGTTTCACATATTAACCGGATGAAAAAACTAACCGCGTTAATCAGGGAGTACCCACCATCTCCTGATGAAAAACAAGCCATCTCCATAAAAAGGATACTGCAACTGACTGACAGAACTGTAAAGCTGCTGGAGAGCGCCATACAACGTATAGAACAAATGGGAACCGATGTGATTGTTGCCAGGTCTTATTCGTTTACAAAAACATTATTCATTTTAAAACCCCGATACTTCTTCAACAGCCTGCGTGTCTTTTTTAATCCAGATACTTTTACCACACGGTATGCATTACGTTCGGCAATAGCGGCTACCGTTGCTTTATTCATTTATAAGTGGTTCCATATAGATCATGGTTACTGGCTGCCTTTCAGCGTTATGATCATTATCCAGCCATATTTTGGCGCTACCTTTAAGAAAGCGATAGACAGGGTGGTTGGAACATTGCTGGGCGGCTTGGCCGGAGGCCTTTTGTTACATCTGCCAACCGGATTACACCTGAAAGAAGTGATAATATTCATCACATTTATTCTGATGGTGTATTATATCAGGAAACGATACGCGGTGGCCGCATTCATCATAACCCTGAATCTTGTATTGCTATTCAATATAGAGTCCGCTTACTCTGATATGCTGATGGTAACCAGAGCGCTATGTACCATCGGAGGGGCGGCGCTTGCAGTAATATCAGGCTTTGCTCTTTTGCCAACCTGGGATAAAAAATGGCTGCCCTCGCATCTTGCGGCAGCCATACAATGCAACTACGAATATTTTACCAATACTTTCTTTTCAGCAAGCAGGAATCTCAACTGGATACGGGATAAAAGAAACGCCGAGTCGAAAAACAGTAATGTTTTTGAATCATTCACTCGTTATATGGAGGAACCTGGCAAAGAAAAATCTGAGATCTATTATGACCTTATCACTACCAATGTACGCATAACCCGCAATCTGAACAACATACACCTCGAACAGGACGAAAAGAAAAATGAACCTGACTTATCCGCAACTATTAACCAGCAAATCAGGATCAATGAATGCCTGGAATGTTTCAATAAGATTATGGGCTACTTACCGCATCTGGAGCCGGTAATAAACGCCAACACAATTGAAAATGACAAACTGTACCTTTCTCCTTTCAGGCTTGATGACACGCAAATGATCTCCCTGGAAAAACTGATCATTGAATTAAAATCAATGCAGCAGGATATGGAGAAAGTCGCGGGTGTTTAATAGATTAACAAGTAATAATAATGAACTAATCCCTTCAAATCTCCATCATCTTTTCCAGATGATGGTAACCAATTCCGAAGTATGCTTTTGCACTTTTTATCTTTTGTAATATCTCTTCTTTATTTGCAGCTAATTTTTCACTCTTAATACCAGTTATCATTACATTTTTGGGCGTGTGGGCGTCTGAGATAAATTCAAAGACTTTTGTCTTGTATCCGAAATATTCGAGTATCAACGCCCTTATGCCATCCGTAACCATTTCAGCCTGTCGTTCTAAAAAAATACCATGCTTTGTGAGGAAATCGAGGTCATTATGAACCTTATGCTTTTCCATCTCACGCCTAATCTGTTTATGACAACAGGGCGCCACAACTATCAGGTCTACATTTGCGGCGATGCCTTTGTAAATTGCGTCATCGGTTGCAGTATCGCAGGCATGAAGGGCTATAAGTATGTTGGTACCCGTACTGTCGTAATGTTCTATTGTGCCTTCTGCAAAATGCAGCTTATCAAATCTGCTGTTCCATGCAATCTTATTGCATAGCTCCACCAGGTCAGGACGAAATTCAACGCCTGTCACCTCTGGCTGCAAATGAAGTACATTCGTGAGATAGTCATATAATGCAAAAGTTAAGTACCCTTTGCCGCAGCCCATGTCGGTTACCTTTTTAAGATGCCCGGCAGGAATATCTTTGATCAGCGGGCTCAGTATCTCTATATAGTGGTTGATCTGCCGGTATTTATCCTGTGCGCTTTTGAAAACATTTCCTTCTTTGTCAGTAATATTTAATTCAGTAAGGTATGCTTTGTCCTTTGCTGTAATTAATCGCTGCTTATTCTTATCATGCTCTAAAGAAGGCACAGCGTTTTTTGTCGGTGCAATTTTCCTGATAGTTACTTTAGCATCATTAAAATTCTCGAGGATCAAATCAAAACTGGTTGTAAAAAGCGTTGCAACTTTGAATCCTTCATGGAGCATTTTCTGCACAATGGCTATCCCTTCTTCTGTCGAAAAATTCTTAACAATGTCCTTTGTTTTATACCGGTAGGTAACACTCATTTTCACTTCCTTCTTTATCGTAGCCAGCTTTATGTAAATGTTTTTCAGGTTTTCTACACTGCCTTTATAGTTACCCAAAGAAATGGCTGCAAAAGTATTGTCAGGCAAAGACTGCTTTATGAAGGAAATGAATTCTACAATTTTTTCAGAAACATTCATTTTTATTTTTTAAGAAGAGTTAATCCTATGTAATGGCCGCAATTTAAAACATTAATCCTGTACCAGAGATTCATTATTCCAGTTCTATTTGTATCCTTCTGAAGTCAGTCAGCGGAGCTTCATTGCTTATATATACTTCCCCGTTTGCCAGTAACCCTTTAGCAGTAATCAATCCATCCGCATATTGCTGAATATCTGACAACCTTGCTACCAATGTAATGCAATAAGGTACAGCGGGCAAATTAGGAGCGCCTTCCCTTGTATCCTTGCACCCATAATAAATGCTGAACCCAACATACTTTATCTCGCTGGCTTTAAATTCATCCAGCGCTTTGAGAGAGGGCAGGAGACAATTTTGCAAAGCCACTTTAATGATCCTGCCTTCCTTCATTTTGCTCAGGTTATATACGTCGCCGTCTTTCAGCGCCTTGATATGCAATGCCAATGCAGTATCGTTATAAAAACAGAACTGATAAGGTGTGCCGGTATATAAAAAGCTGGACGCTACGGTTGTTTTATTAGTGGTGGTTAGAAAGAAATGCCTCAGCGGATCAAATTGTTTCATTAATAAAATATCGCTGTATTTTTTGGTTTTAGGCATGGAATCAATGTACTTTTCAATATCGAGTATGATTGAATTAACATCATGCTCTTCTGAATGGCTGCTTAAATTCCGGATATACAACGGCAAATTCTCTACTGCCGTCTGAATGCATTTGTTCATTCCCGGCAGATCGTTTTTGGGAGCGCCTTTTTTATCCTGTGCATTTAATCTAAAAAGTAAACACACACAAAATACAACTAACAAAAATTGTTTCATAGAAGGAATTTTTTACAAATATAGACAATAAGCAAATAATAAATTCAATTTCACTTAAGAAGCACGTAGTTCAGGGAGCCCTGGATTAATGTTATTTCAAAGAAATTTTAGTCCTAATTTTACATCATGTCTCTAAGCAACTATGAAAGAATGATCCAACTGGTCACTGATGTTTTTGACGTCAAGAACGATCCTGACCAGCTTAATGTAAATGAAGATATCATCAAACACCTTCAGCTGATTCACCCTGCTACAATGTCCGAGTATGCTGATGAAAACGGCCCGGCTGTTTGGTTACTATTAATTCCTACTACTACTGAACTGATGGATCAATTTATTTCCTGTAAAATAAACGAACAGCAGCTATATGCCCTCACTCCTGTTGACACGGAATACCAGGCCATATACCTTTGTTCCGCTATGGCACTGCCGGAATACAGAGGAAAAGGGATAGCAAAACGCCTGGCTTTGGAAGCGATTGAATCTATTCGTAAAGACCACCCCATACAAACACTTTTTGTATGGCCATTCACTAAACAAGGGGATGAACTGGCGGAAAAGCTTGCACAGCAAATCGGTTTACCATTGCTTAAACGATCCTGTTAAGAACAGATTACATACCCGGAAATAATAACCCGCTGAGGAAAGCATCTGCGTAGTATTCATTCGGGAAATTATTGGCAGCAACGTACATGAACCCTATATATTTACCATCAGTCCAGCATTTTATTTTCAATGTCTCATGATTTTTGGTTTTCCAGTAGTCAAGTACTCCCCGTGTATCTTGAACGCTTCTCAACCTTTGACCCTTCCCATAACCCGAAGCGCTGATAACATCAAATGTACTTTTCAGGCTGTCAAGATAAGCCATAAGAAACTCTTCACCTTTTTCCATGTTCTTTATCCGTTTCTTCAGCTTAAAGCAAATCAGCCCGAATCTCATACCACCTTCCGAACATTTTCCTGAATAAACATCTTTTGAATACTGGTTTTGCGTATGTTCAAAGGTGCCGGGATCACAATAGAATGACGCAGAGCATCCGCTGTTACCAATTGGGTATTGTTTCAGGGCCTGGCTATATGAACTATAAGTAACGAGTACAGAAATAAGTAAAGTTATTAATGGCTTCATGAAGTAAATTTATGTAAATCAAACCAATTTTCCCATACTATGCAGCCTACTTTTTAGGGGCTCTTTTTATAGGTTTTTTATATTTTTTCTTCATCAGGTCAGAATGCTTCACCTTAGCATTTACCTTTTTGTTCTTAGCTGATTTTTCATGGAATGCAGGGCCGCTATCTTCTCTTTTGGGTAATTTTATCTGTATCTCTTTCATTCGCACCTTAGGCTGTTCGTCTTCGGTAAGCACCTCAGAGATTTCCAGATCTTCCGGCAATGACAAGATGGGTATCCGGTAATTCATCAGACTTTCAATTTTAGCCTGGTACTCTTTTTCCTTTTCTGTAATAAAGGTGATGGATATACCTTTTTTATCGGCTCTCCCGGTTCTGCCTATACGATGCATATAGTTTTCCGGAACTTCCGGTGTATCAAAATTAATTACGTGAGTCACCTCGGCAATATCAAGCCCCCTGGCTATAATATCAGTAGCTATAATAAAACGATAATTACCCGCCTGGAACTGGTTTACTGTATTAAACCGGTGGTTCTGTTCTTTGTTACTATGAATTACCCCGGCCTTTCCGGGAAATTTCGGTTCCAGTTGTTCGTACAATTGATCTGCAAGTCGCTTTGTTGCCACAAATACCAGTACTTTGGTCATCTCAGCATCCTTTGTAAGCAAAAGCTCCAGGAGATTCACCTTTGTATAAAAGTTAGGTACATAATACGCTGCCTGGTTAATATTCTCTAACGGAGTCCCCGTCGGTGCTGCCTCTACCCTTACCGGACTGTTAAAATAAGCATTCATCAGCGTCTGTACTTCATCAGTAATGGTTGCTGAAAACAACAGGTTTTGCCTTTTGGCAGGTAGCAGGTCCAGAATGTTATTTAGTTGTGTACGAAAGCCCAGGTTGAACATCTCATCTACTTCATCTATAACCAGTTTTTTGATGGCTTTCAGTTTTAATGAACCATCATAGGCGAGGTCTAATAACCGGCCCGGAGTAGCAACTACAATGTCCATACCATTTTCTACAGCAGTTCGCTGAGGTTTCATGGGCACACCGCCATACACGCCCACAACTTCCAGCGTCATATAGGTAGTCAATTGTTTCACCGCTTCCGTTACCTGTACCACCAGTTCGCGTGTAGGCACAATTATCAGAATTTGCGGAAATCTATCTTTGGAATACTTCCATTGCCGTAGGATAGGAAGCAGGTATGCGAATGTTTTACCGGTTCCCGTTTGGGCTATTCCACACACATCCCGCCCGGACATCATTACTGAAAATACCCTTCCCTGGATAGTGGTAGGTGTAATATAACCGAGGTCGTTTAAAGCGTTTAATAAAGGGGTACTTAAATTTAAATCATTAAAAGTCATAACAAAACAATATAAACGAAGGTAGTCTATTCTTCAGTTAGTGGGATCCTGTGTTCCATTTCCCTGGAAATGCGGCAATGGTATCTGAAAAAAACATGCTGGTATAATTTTTATACCATTTTTATAAAAAACAATAATATGCGTTACCTGATCTTACCTTTAGCAGCATTAGTCATTATCATTACGTCTGCCTTTACAAAAATAAAAAGCCTTACTGTTACAAGTACAGCTTTTACAAATAATAGTCCGATACCTGTAAAATATACCTGCCTTGGCCAGGGACTTAACCCTCCTCTCTCTATTGCTGATATACCGCCTGAAGCAAAGTCAATGGTTATTATTGTGTGCGACCCAGATGCTACGACAAAGGTAGTAACACCTGTTTCTGCTACCCAGGTAGTGAATAAGAAAGGTTCCCATAAGAAAACTACTGTTAAAAAAGGTATGAGGACCACAGAAACCTGTGCTGTGAATGGCTATACCAACTGGATTGTCTGGAACATAGAAGTTACTGACATGATACCGGAGGATTATAGATCGGAAGCAATGGGAATGAACAGCGCTGATCTCAGAGGCTACCAGGGGATGTGCCCGCAAACAGGAACACACACTTATCATTTCAGGGTTTATGCACTTGACAGCAAGTTGAACATTGATAAAAACATTAACATAGCAGGATTGGAAAAGGTAATGGAAGGGCATATTTTAGCGAAAGGCGAGTTAACAGGCCAATACAATAAAACGTATAGATAGTTGGCAATTTGCAGTTGGCAATTGGAACCAACGGATGATAAAACGCTTGTTACTCAGATTTGTCAACTTTTAAAAAGTTGACAAATCTACCATGCAGCTAATCAAAAAAAACCGAAACTCTTATTGTAAGAAACCACAGTCCTTTGGCTACACTTTGTCATCCTGGTGATGCATGGTTCTCCGGCTGCCATCATACAATTCATACTCCATCAACCGGCAATCTATAATACTGGTATAAAATTCTATTCTTCTTTTTGCTTTCAGCCCTATTTTTTTGGCAAGCTCCAGGTTGCCCGTAAATATGTAACCGAAATAACCTCCGCATTTCTTTTTCATAAAATCACCAATGCGCTTGTAAGTAACTTCCAGCTCTGATTCTTCACCAAGGCGCTCGCCATATTCCGGGTTCATGAACATGATACCTCCTGCACCCTGGGGCACCTCAGTATCTTCAAAATCACAGACAGAAAATTTAATTAAGTCCGCTACACCTGCTGCCACGGCATTCTTCCGGGCACTTACTATGGCCATATCACTGTAATCAGTAGCAATGATGCAAAGGCCGGGAACATCAATGATTTGCTTATCCAATGTTTCCATTTCCTTCAAATAAACAGCTTCATCATAACCTTGCAGATGCATAAAAGCGTAATTGAGCCTGAATAATCCGGGGCGTGTATTGGTAGCTATCAATGCGGCCTCAATAGCCACAGTACCAGAGCCGCACATTGGATTTACGAATGGAGAAACTCTGTCCCAGCGGGTAGCAAGTATGGTGGCTGCCGCCAGTGCTTCCAGCATAGGCGCACGGCCAGGTATTTTGCGATAGCCATGACGTGCTAAAGAATCACCGGAAGTATCCACAAACACTTCTGCCTGTTCGTTCTTCCAGAATAAATGTATAACAGCCCCGGTCAGTTCTGAACCTGTAGAAGGCCGTGTTCCACGCTTTTCCCGCAGCCGGTCAACAATTGCATCTTTAACCCGCAGGTTGGCAAACATCGTATTATTGATAGTTGGGTTAAGCACATTGCTTGTTACCGAGAAATAACCCGGATCCGGCAATATATTTTCCCATGGATACGCTACCAGGTTATTATAAACATCATCAGGAGTATTCGCTTCAAATTTTTTCAGGCTATACAGTACCTGGCTGGCACAGCGAAGGTTGAGATTAAGCCGGATACAATCGTTGATAGTGCCGATAAGGCGAACACCCGTTACAAAAGTTTCTTCAACAGTAAAACCCAATTCTTTTACTTCCTGCTCTAAGTAAGGCGCAATGCGTTTGTGGCAGGTAATAGTAATCGGACCATTTGTAGTATATAAAGACATATTGCTGTAAAGGTAAAGCTTACAACGGATAGTATGAGTATTTACCAAACCAACGCCTTTACTGTCAAACAGAACGTATTTACTACCCTTGCCGACGTCAAAAATAGCATGAGGCTCAGATCTGTCTAAGACCTTCCCATTCTTGCTGCCCCACATGGCCGACGGCTGTCTAATGTATTGGCTTTCAGCTTTTATTACCAACTTGGAATATGCCAGACCCATACAAAAGGTTCAAAAAGGAAAATAATTTTGTTTGCAAATACACAGTTGGGGCTTTCATAAAAATTTGTAATTTTAAAAGAGAAAGACGATTAATAACTCACCTTACGCAGAGAAAATGCCAATTAAGCAGCAATTTGATACATAGTTGTGGATAACTTTTTCAATTCGCCATATGCAGCCTTCACTGCAGCCTGATACATTTTAGCCTTCATTGCGAAATGGTTTGTTC
>CAISOH010000209.1 GCA_903887005.1 uncultured Bacteroidota bacterium
ACCTCAACGCAATATCGCAGGACAGGATAGATAAAGTGCAAGAAAAGCTCAACAACAGGCCTAGAAAAAAGAACAATTTTACCTCACCAATTAAATTGCTAAATTTACATAACGTTGCATTTGCTGCTTGAATTCAGCTACCATTCAACCTTACGTAAATAATTACCCTGTAAAATACTTCGGACTAAGCTGCGGTACAGGAAGCGCTTTTGATCTTGCTCCCCACGTAGCCATTAGTTGCGGCAGGCATTCTTTTGCTGGTGGAATAATAGTAGATAATAAGTATTGCATACCTGAAAGCGCTGTATTGAAAATGAGTTTTAGCCCTAAATATAATTTTTACTCAGCATCCCCAACACCCATATCTGTAGTCGGTAATACTGTGACATGGAATTTAGCGACTTTGTCTGCTACGTCGGAAAATACATTGATAAGCTTTCATCTTGAAGTGCCTGGCACCTTATGGCTAATTCCCGGTGATACTGTTAAATCAAGTTTTTATGTCTCATCTGTAACAGGTGATGTGGATACCACAAACAATATAATAATCAGAAACGATACCGTTGTATCTTCTTATGACCCTAATGAAATATCAGTAAGCCCACAGGGGAATATACTTGAATGTACAACGCTGAATTATGCCATCAATTTTGAAAACACAGGAAATGGCGTGGCGCAAAACATTTCAGTGCTGGATACACTTTCTGATAATTTAGACCCGCATAGTTTAAGTATTGAAATAGCCTCGGCGGCAATGAATATATCCATTGTGAATGATGGCATTCATAACATAGCCAAATTTGATTTTCCCGACATTAATCTTTTAGACAGTTCGCATCATGGTCAATGTGATGGCATGTTGCTGTTCCATATTAAAACAAAGTCAGGACTGCTTGACGGTACTACTATCCTGAACCATGCAGGGATATTCTTTGATGATAATCCTGCTGTGCTCACCAATACGGTAGCAAATACAATAGGAATTGCCCCGATAACCGGGCCGCTCAATGACTGCATTGGCGCAAACATCACTTTGATTGACGCAACTGCAGGCGGCGTATGGAACAGCAGCAATACCACAGCTTCAATCGCAGGTGGATTACTGACAGGAGTTGCAACGGGTATAGATACCATTAGTTATACGGTTTCCAATGCGTGTATATCAGAGACGAAGACGAAAATTGTAACCATTAATACCTTGCCTGTTGTTGGCGCCATATCGGGCCTGGGCAGCGTGGTATGCGTTGGCTCTACTATTACTCTGACAGATACTACAACAGGTGGAGTGTGGAACAGCAGTAACCCTTCTGTTGCATCTGTTGCATCAGGTGTTGTTTCCGGTGTATCCGCTGGTGCGATAAGCATTTCCTATTCGGCGACTAATATTTGCGGTACTGCATCTGTAAGTACTGGCATTACTGTTGATCCGGTAGTTACGCCATCTGTCAGTATTTCCACTAATCCTGTTGATACGTTCTGTTCCGGTACTCAAACTACTTTCACGGCTAACGCAATCAATAGCGGTACCACCCCTTCCTATCAATGGAAAGTAAACGGGACAAATGTTGGGACGGGCAGCTCGTACAATTACTTCTCTGTCAATCGGGATATAATCTCTGTGCTCATGAACAGCAGCGCTAATTGTGCTGTGCCAGATACTGCTGGTAATTTTATTGCTTTGTCAGTAAGCGCACCTTTAATTCCAACCATAAATATTGTATCTAACCAGGGTTTAACTATTGAGCCTGGCCAGACAGATACCTTAATTGCAGCGGTAACAAGCGGAGGTCCAAACCCAACCTATCAATGGTATGTCAATCGCCTGGCTATTCCCGGAGCTACGTCATCCGTGTTCATAAAAAGTGATTATTTCAATAATGACTCTGTCTCTTGCTTTGTAACCAGCAGCGGCGAATGCGGAGGACTGTCCTCATTCAATGCGATAATTATTCAACTTAGAAATACCGGCATTACCTCTCCACAGCCCTCTCCAAAGGAGCGGGTGATGTTGCGTTTGTATCCGAATCCTGCCCATAATGAATTGACTATAGAACATGCGGAAGGGAGTAGGGTGACCATATTTAATTTGCTTGGACAACAAGTATATAAAGCTGAAAATATTTCAAACAAAGAAGTGCTGAAAACAGATAGTTTGATCCCGGGTACTTACATAGTTCAGGTCATTGGTAATAATGGGGATACAGGAAATGTGCGCCTGGTGAAGGAGTAGGGGGGGGTTTATTGATTTCCAATTGATGAGATGCGGGAAGCATTCAGCAAAAAAAATAAGGGCAGAAAGGTTTTACCTTCCTGCCCTTATGAAATATTACCGGTAATTAACCTACAGCTATACGGTTAAAAGATACCACTGTAAGCCCTTTTGAAACGGATGATAAGTACTCACCTACCGTTTTGCTGTTGTCTTTTACAAAAGCCTGTGGCAGTAAAGTATTTTCTTTAAAGAATTTGTTCAGCTTGCCTGCGGCGATTTTCTCCGCCATATCAGCAGCCTTGCCTTCAGCCATGATCTGCTCGATAGCGATGTTCTTCTCGCGCTCGATCATTTCAGGGGCCACGCTGTCTGCGTCAACAGCAAGCGGGTTCATGGCTGCAATCTGCATAGCTACGTCTCTGCCTGCGGTAATGATACTTTCATTAGCGGCCTGGTTCATACCCACCAGCACGCCAATGCGATAACCGGAGTGGATATAAGGAACTACAGCAGCAGCGCTGATATGCTGAAAACGGGAAATATCAAGCTTTTCGCCTATTTTGGCAACCATTTCCATCAGCTTATCGCCAACGGTAGCGCTATCCATAGCAGCAGCTTTAAGGTCGTCAATAGTTAAGGCTTTTGTAGCGATGGCTATATCAGCAACCTGCTGAGCAAATGTTATAAAATCTTCGTTCTTGGCAACGAAATCTGTTTCAGAGCTAAGGTTTACCAATACACCATAAGTATTATCGGCAGATGCTTTAGCTATTACCACGCCTTCTTTGGCTTCGCGGTCGCTGCGGTTAGCGGCAACTTTCTGGCCTTTTTTGCGGAGGTAATCAATTGCGTTTTCAAAATCTCCATTGCTTTCCATCAGGGCTTTGCGGCAATCCATCATGCCTGCTCCTGTTTGCTGGCGCAGCTTGTTTACTTCTGCTGCAGATATTGTTACTGTGCTCATTGTATTAATTTTTATCCTTTTATAATTGTTAAATAAGGGTGCAAAATTCGTATTTTATTATTAAAGCCCCAAATGAGGGGCTTTAAGTTAACTCAAAAGTAATTAGTTAAAAACTAAAAGTCAGTTCATCAGCGGAGACTGTTAACTCCCCTTTAGGGGTTGGGGGTTTAGCGTTTTACCGGGGCTGGCCTGCTTCCGCCGCCACCCGGGCCTCTGCTTCCGCCACCAGTTCCACCACCTGGACGACCACCTGGTCCTCCGGGTCTGCTTCCGCCGCCACCCGGACGACTTCCGCCACCACCACCTGGACCGCCAGACCTGCTGCCACCTGCGCCGCCGGAACTACCTCTGCCACCACCTGGTCCGCGACCTGGCGCTGCCGGAGCACCTGCACCTGCGCCTCTTGCCTTACCACGGCCACGACGGCCACCTTCGCCATCTTCTTCCGTGATCTCAAGCCCGCGGCCCCTGTTATCTGTATTATCTTCGTTAGTATTTTCTTCTTCAGTTTCTTTTACCTGCGCACGCTCCTGTAAGCCTTCCAGTATAGCGGCAGTAAGATAAGTGGTAATGATGGCTATTGATTTTGTAGCGTCATCATTGGCAGGTATTGCGAAATCCACTTTGGTAGGATCACTGTTCGTGTCCACCATAGCGAAAGTAGTGATACCGAGGCGCTTAGCTTCTGCAAGAGCAATATGCTCATGACTGATATCAACCATGAAAATCGCTGCCGGAGTGCGGCCCATCTGGGCGATACCACCTAACACTTTTTCCATTTTTTCTTTACTGCGTGTAAGGGTCAGGCGCTCTTTTTTGGTAACGCTGTCCATAGTACCGTCCTGGAGCATTTTTTCAATGCTCAGCATCTTCTTGACACTTTTGCGGATAGTGCTGAAGTTAGTAAGCATACCACCCAGCCAACGCTCGGTGACATAAGGCATATTAGCTTTTGTTGCGGCTTCCACCACAATTTCCTTAGCTTGTTTTTTTGTAGCTACAAACATGATTTTCTTACCGCTTTTAGCGATAGATTTCAATGCAGCGGCAGCTTCGTCAAGCCCTTCAATAGTTCTGTTAAGATCTATGATATGGATGCCATTCTTTTCAGCGAAGATGTATGGTAGCATCTTGGGATTCCATTTTTTCTTCAGGTGGCCGAAGTGTACGCCAGCCTCAAGTAGCTGCTGGTGCAATGTTTTAGTATCTTCCATTTGAATAATTTCTTTAGTGTTTTAAAAATATTTTTCTGATAGAGACGCAATGTTTGCGTCTTCCTGCAGCAGTTTAACGTTTAGAGAACTGGAAGCTACGGCGCGCTTTAGCTTTACCGAATTTCTTGCGTTCTACCATGCGGCTGTCGCGTGTAAGCAGCCCATCTTTTTTCAAAGCCGGGCGATATTCCGGATTTACTTCGCAAAGCACCCTGGAAATAGCCATCTTTATTGCTTCTGCCTGGCCTTTTGGCCCGCCGCCCTGAACATTAATTACAATGTCGAAAGAGGCTTGTGCATCAATTGTTTTCAGCGGCAGTTCTACCTGGTTTTGCAGGTACATGATAGGAAAATACGCCTTGTATTCCTTGTCATTAACCGTGATATTGCCGGAGCCCTTGCTGAGATATACCCTAGCTACTGCTTCTTTACGGCGGCCAACGGCGTTTTTCTGTTTTTCCATTTTATGTTAATGGTTTTTGTTTTTTTAATATTTTTATTGGTAATCCCTTTTGCCACTAAAGTGACGGGGAGTTTTATTGTATCCCTACTATTTTAAGCGTTTTTGGAGTCTGTGCTTTATGGGGATGTTCAGCGCCTTCATAAACGAACAGCTTTTTGTACATCGCGCGTCCTAAACGGTTTTTAGGAAGCATGCCTTTTACGGCGCGCTCTATCATCAGGTTGGGGCGCCGGCTGATCATTTCATCTGCCATTTCTATTTTCTGTCCACCCGGGTACATGGAGTAAGTCTGGTATTCTTTGTCCTCCATTTTTTTCCCTGTAAGTTTTACCTTACCTGAATTGATTACGATTACATAATCTCCGCAATCGAAATGCGGGGTATAGTAAGCTTTGTTTTTACCGCGCAGAATTGCTGCGATTTGAGAGGCCATGCGTCCCAATGTCTGGTTAGTCGCGTCAACAACGTGCCAATCACGGATTACTATCTTTTCATTGGCCGATTGTGTTCTAAAACTTAAGTGTCTCATATTTAAATTAAAAAGTCAAAAATTAAAAGTCAAAACCCGGAATAAAAATAAAATTGGGAGCGCAAAGGTAAACGCCTGTAACCAAACCGCCAAAAAATTTATTAAGAAAATTTATGGAGGTGGTGCAATTAGTTGATAACCAATGTAAAAAGAGATAATTATTTTATAAAAATTTGGAAAGCGAGAGTAAATTTATTTTACTTTAGCCACGATTGACATTATTCGGCTATTCTTTCACAAACCGCCTTGTCGTCCTTAGCCCATTCAAAGAAGCGACCATCTGCACCATATATACTCCGTTAGGAAGTGTTGATATGTTTATTGTTTCTTTTTCTTTTATCATCCTGAGATTACCGAAGGAATTCACCTCTTGCCCGAGCAAATTAAAAATCTTCACTTCACTCCCTTCCGCACCTTCAATAGTCAATTCATCATGCACCGGATTAGGAAACAGAGATAACACCTCCCTCTCCACCTGTGGAGAGGGCTGGGGTGAGGCTATTCCCACCTTTAGCGTGGTATCTCGTACCATGCGAATCCTATCGTTATACGAATCTGCTATGAATAACGTCCCATAATCGTTCAAAAACACATCAACACAATTTAGTTGTGCATTTGTAGCAGGCCCACAATCTCCTGAATACCCCAATGTTCCAATTCCAGCTACCGTGGTTATAATTCCAGTGGCTCCATCAACTTTCCTAATCACACCATTTCCATATTCCGCTATGAAAATATTTTCTTGCTTATCGACAAAAATTCCACTTGGCTGATTTAATTGAGCGTTTGTTGCTAGGCCGTTATCACCTGTATATCCTGCCGGTCCTGTTCCTGCAACGGTAGTAATGATGCCAGTAGTAGCACTTACTTTTCGTACCGCATGATTCCATTGGTCGCAGATAAAAATATTTCCGGAATTATCTACAAATACTTGGTATGCCCCTGATATTCCTGCATTTGTCGCTTGAATTCCATCCCCTGAATATATAGCACTTCCGTTCCCAGCAACAGTCGAAATAATACCAGTAGCAGCTTCTACTCTTTTTATTTTATTATTTCCCCAATCTGCAATAAAAATATTCCCGTATTTGTCCAAACATAATCCTGTTGGTCCATTTATCTTTGCATCAGTTGCAGGTCCTCCGTCCCCACCATCACTGCCTAAACCAAGGCCTGCAGGCCCACTCCCGGCTACAGTCGTTATAATTCCTGTAATTTGTGAAATTTTGCGTATCCTGTGATTCCCACCATCTGCCACGTAAACATTTCCAATTGTATCAATAAAAACCGCATCGGGACATAAGAATTGAGCATCTGTGGCTGGTCCATTGTCTCCGCTAAAGCCATGCGCACCGGTTCCTCCCAATGTGGTAATAATTCCTGTTGAAAAACTGATTTTTCGTATCCTATTATTACCAGCTTCAGCAATATAGATATTATTTGCATTATCTAAACACAATGCAGCTGGCCAACGTATTTCAGCATTAGTTGCAGGCCCGCCATCATGCACATTATCGCCATAAACTCCTATGCCATTACCACCGATAGTAGTAATAATATCCACCTGCGCCTGCAGATTAATACAAGCACAGATGAGAAGCAGTATAAGTACAGGTCTAATCATTCTTTTACAAATATATATCTAAAATATCCTGCCTTCACTTTCCGCTATGTACCATCGTTACTGAGGAACAAAGGGGAATTGGCGAGCATCGTTGATGCTAAACTTATAGCGTAACCTAATAATCCT
>CAISOH010000210.1 GCA_903887005.1 uncultured Bacteroidota bacterium
ACCTCAACGCAATATCGCAGGACAGGATAGATAAAGTGCAAGAAAAGCTCAACAACAGGCCTAGAAAAAAGAACAATTTTACCTCACCAATTAAATTGCTAAATTTACATAACGTTGCATTTGCTGCTTGAATTCAGCGTTCGTTTTATCTATAAAAAAATAATTTTTTAATTGTGTTTTATATGCAGGAAGACTGCTGTTTTATTTCATTTTCCTATTTAGTTAAAACGGCATATAACAGCAGTAAATGATTGGATAAAAAAGAAAAATATCGGATTTCTTTTTTGCTTCATTTTTTAAACTAATTTTCCCGAAAAAATCTATTCTATGAAAAAGATAGGCATTATTGGCTCCGGGATAGTAGGGCAAACCCTTGGAAATGGCTTTTTAAAACATAATTATAAGGTTATGCTTAGCTCGCATGATGTATCAAAACTTAATGCATGGAAAGAAAAAGGTGGCAGCAAAGCATATACCGGCAGTTTTGAAGAGGCGGCGGTATTTGGTGATATTATTGTTCTCGCAGTAAAGGGTAGCGTTGCAGCTATTGCAATAGAAGAAGCAGGCCCGCAAAATTTGCAATGGAAAACAGTAATAGATACCACAAACCCTATTGCTGCAGGGCCACCTGAAAACGGGGTAATAAAATTCTTTACCAATTTCGAAGAATCATTAATGGAGCAATTACAGACGCGATTCCCTGAAGTGCATTTTGTAAAGGCTTTTAATAGCATAGGTAATGCTTTCATGGTCAATCCTTCTTTTAAGGAAAAGCCCACTATGTTCGTTTGCGGGAACAATGACGCTGCGAAGAAAAAAACGGAAGATATATTGGAACTGTTTGGCTGGGATATAGCGGATATGGGTAAGGCCACCGCAGCACGCGCTATAGAGCCATTATGTATGTTGTGGTGCATACCCGGTATGCTGCATAATGAATGGAACCATGCTTTCAGGCTGATTAAGGGGGGATAGGAGGTAGCTGGAATTAGGAATTGGGAATTGGGAATCAGGAATTGGGAATTAGTATGCGGTCCTTTTCCAGCATCTCTCAGTTAACTGTAATCTGGTTAATGTCTGTTAACACGCTGCAACAATTATCTGTTTTGAATTTTGAATTTGAGTAATGCCTACCCATAAAGCTGCTGCAACAATTATCTGTTTTGAATTTTGACTTTTGACTTTTGAATTTGAGTAATGTCTGTAACACGCTGCAACAATTATCTGTTTTGAATTTTGAATTTGAGTAATGCCTACCCATAAAGCTGCTGCAACAATTATCTGTTTTGAATTTTGAATTTTGACTTTTGAATTTGAGTAATGTCTGTAACACGCTGCAACAATTATCTGTTTTGACTTTTGAATTTTGACTTTTGAATTTGACAAAAAATGCAGCCAATTATAACCATTCGCCAATTAAATAAGCAGTATGGCGAAAAGATAGTTTTAAGAGATATTAACCTCAATATCTATCCGGGGCAGATTATCGGGTATATAGGCCCTAATGGCGCCGGAAAATCAACTACTGTTAAGATACTCACCGGTATTATCCAGGATTATTCAGGGGAGGTCATGGTATTTGGTAAAAACCTACGTGATAATGTGCTTGAAGTTAAAAGTAAAGTAGGTTATATACCGGAGGTTGCCGAACTCTACGATTTGCTTACCCCACGTGAATACCTGGCCTTCATAGGCAAGCTCTATCATTTGCCTGATGATGTTATCGAAGACAGGTCGCGAAAAATGCTCGATTCCTTCAGCCTGCTGGGAAACATTGATCAGCGTATGGATAGTTTTTCAAAAGGTATGCGGCAGAAGGTACTGATTACTTCAGGCTTGTTGCATAAACCTTCCATTGTTATAATGGATGAGCCTTTATCTGGTTTGGATGCCAATGCGGTGATACTTATTAAAGAGTTACTGCAGGCTTTAAAACAGGAAGGGAAGACAATATTTTATTGTTCGCATATGATGGATGTGGTAGAGAAAGTATCAGACAGAATAGTGCTTATTAATAATGGAAGCATTATGGCCGACGGTACGATAGACGAACTCAGGCAAAATAGCACAGATTCTCTGGAGCAAATATTCCAGCGACTTACTTCAGGCGGCAACCAGGTTCAAAAAGCAGATGATCTTGCTGCAGCAATGAATGACAGGGTTTAGGGTAATGTGGTGAATGTGGTAAATGTGGTGAATGATTGACAGAGTAAATACTTTTTGAATTTTGAATTTTGAATTTGTAAAATGAACAAATTTTTTCTGTTCCTGGTAATGTTACCATCGGCTTTGTGGAGAAGTCTGGGGGCAGATATTGGGCAATTGCGTGCTATCCTTAATACAAAGTTGTTATTGGATGACCGCAATCCGATGACAATCGGGCGCATGAATAAGCCCAAAAAAGAACGCAAATACGGTACACTAATAAACATTTTTGCATCCTGTGCGTTGGGTTTTGTTTATATGTTCCCGTTAATAGTCGTAAAAGACAGGGTGTTTTCCCTTACCATATATTTTTCTTTTTTGCTCACAGTAATAACATTAATGCTTATCACTGATTTTTCAAATGTTCTGTTTGATTTCCGCGATAAATATATCCTCTTCCCAAGGCCGGTAAACGACCGTACTCTTGTGCTTGCACGGCTCTTGCATGTTTTTATTTACCTGTTCCGCATTGTTTTGCCTATGTCCTTACCCACCTGGATAATGTTAGGCTATCTTGATGGATGGAAGTCTGCTGCACTTTTTCCTTTGCCGTTAATAATGATGGTATTTATGGCGTTGTTTATTGTGAATAGTGTTTACCTGGTAGTATTAAAATTAGCCAAACCGGAAAAATTCAAAGATATAATGAATTATTTTCAGGTAATAACTTCAGTAATATTCTTTACAAGTGTCTATTTGATGCCCCGTTTTTTTAATCCGGAACACCCCCATGAATCCAGTATTCTGAATTATGCCTGGCTCAAATTTGTACCTTCTTATTGGCTTGGGGTTTGCTGGTCTTGGATTGGTTATCCGGTTGAGCTTGCCGGAACGTCTTTCTTAAGCATATTAGCTATAGTGTTCCCGTTGCTGTGTATGTATGTGCTTGTAAAAAAGCTTGCGCCTGAATTTTCCCGTAAGATAAGCGGTATTGATGCAGTGGAGACAGGCGAAGTTGCAGCCCAAGGTACAAAGCGGGTACCTGCCGGCAGCTTTTATAAAAAACTTGCCTATGCCTTTAATAAAAGCGATGATGCCAAAGCCGGTTTTATGATAGCGTGGCTGCAAACATCCCGCAGCCGCTCTTTCAGGATGCGGGTATATCCTACATTCGCATATATACCGGTTTATTTTTTCTACCTGCTGACTTCCAGGAAAACATCAATCGGTATTACTTTTAGCAATTTGGGAAATGGTCACATGAACCTTCTGTTGCTGTATATGTCTTCATTTGTGCTCATATCAGCTATGGCGTATCTTACCATGTCTGACCAGTATAAGGCTGGCTGGATATATTATTCAACTCCTGTGGAAAAACCCGGCAGGATAATGATAGGGGCCTTCAAAGCATTATGGGTAAAGTATTTTCTCCCGTTTTTTATTTGTATCGCTGCTTTTGTTTTGTATGTATGGGGTATGCCCTCGGTCATTGATATTATTCTGGCTTTACTCAATGTTACTTTGTTTGTTGCCTGTATGGCCCGTATCAGTTACCGTCATTTGCCATTTTCCATCATGGAACAGGCAAAGCAGGGTGGAAGCCGCATTCTTAAATCATTTATCGTGATGATAATACCAACTATGCTTGGTGCAGGGCATTATTTATCTCTGGATCTCTGGTGGCTTAAACTTCTATTCTTTGTATTATCCGCTATACTTTTATGGCTTGTTCTGGATAGTTATTCAAATACCAGCTGGGATAATATGCTGAAAGCCGAAACAGAGTGATGCTGCGGATCCTGCTATGTTATATTTTAAACGGGATAAATCAGTGCATTCATTATTTAGGGCTTTGCGTCCTTTGTTTTTTATATAATATGCTCGTTTTCAGATAATAACCCTTTGCGATCTTTGCGTGATATTTTTTGCACTATTTTAGCTCGCCGCAAGTATAATTTCATAAACAGAAAGTTTATTATAGGGAATAGAGAACATTGATTATTTTTGAAGTAATTATTTTTATGAAGAAGATATTACTTATTGTTTTTCTTATTCCTTTTATCTGCCAGGCTCAAAGTTACCGTGAGGAATACCTTTGTGAAAATCGGATTGATGAATATACGCATGATTCAATAATGCGCACCAACTGGTTTGTTTTGGCAAGAGGCGTAATAGGTGATCAATTCAATCTTTTTTTCAGGATTTCCTCCATTAATGGAGAGTACTTTCTTGATCTGAAAGCAATGGATGCCGGTTATTTGATTGTAGTTGCAAGAAATGCCCCGCTAGATCTTTTGCTGGAAGGTGATATTAAAATAAGGCTTTATAATTCCTCCTACCAGGCCAGTTGCACGGGTTGCGGTGCAAGAGGGTATAATGGAAGTGATGCCCATGGCATTACGCTTTCTTATCCTGTTCCTAAAGCTGATATGGAGAAACTCCAGTATTACTACCTGGATAAAGTAAAATTGTATTGTGCAAATGGCTATTGGCTCAAAAAAGTAAATGATAATAACAGTGAATTATTTATGAGCCAGGTTAATCTTATTTATAACTCTGGGATTAGGTTTAAATAAGTTGATTGTATATTTTACAGTTACATTTTTTTTTATAATTGCATAATAATCAAAGATTCATCGGTTACCAGCTTGTTAAAATGAAGCTCAGATCGTGAAGTCGTTAACAACTAAATATTCTAAGGTTAACAAACGTGTAAGCAAATAATTTTGGTGGATGTATTAGGTTTGTACCAGCAATTTTACAAGCACTTTGTTTAACTTTTAAAATTTCAATCGTGTCCATCTTTTTTAGAGTTATCGGAATTCTGGCAATGGCTGCAGGTTTAGTATTAAAAATGCAAGGTTTTCCTGAAGGTGATTTTATTTTGAAATTAGGTCTTGCTATTGTGTTGTTGATCTTCGCCTTGAAAAAGATAAAGTTATCAAGGCATAGTACCGGAACACCAATGTAACGGTTGTTTTCCTCAGGTATGTTTGTGTGAAATTTGAATAATTTTCACTGTGTTTTTAGTAGCTCTGCCATATCTTTTGAGCCCATCTTAAATCCTTAAAAACTTACTCCTCATTCATTCCCCTCAATTAACGTAAAGACGGTTAGTAAGTTTATTTTATTTTATCATACTTGTAGCCACATAAAATTGTGCATTATCTGATATGCAGGACTTTGCGGTCTTGATTTTATAATTTACTTATTATCAATTCATTATCCTTTGCGGCTTTGCGCCTTTGCGAGAAACCTCTTTCGCACATTTTCATCCGGTGTGAAGTATAAATCCGGAATTATTCTCATTTACTTGTGAAAATTCTTATCCATTCTGGAAAGTCTGTGGCGGGTCCATTTGCTGTATCCGCTGCCAGCCGGGGTAAACCATGGTGTCGTTTTCCTGGATTTCATGTGGCGGACATGGCCGTTTCTGTTATGAACATTAACCCGATCTGCTCTACAACTACCTATGCCGCAAATAATGAAAGCCGGAATAATCAGCATAAATAGAATTTTTTTCATTTCGTAAAATTATAAGAATTTTCCGAATCATCAAAGGCTATTCCATAATTGCGGGGAAGCTAGGGGGATTTTGACGTGCCCTCATTAAATAAGAGTATCCGCAAG
>CAISOH010000211.1 GCA_903887005.1 uncultured Bacteroidota bacterium
ACCTCAACGCAATATCGCAGGACAGGATAGATAAAGTGCAAGAAAAGCTCAACAACAGGCCTAGAAAAAAGAACAATTTTACCTCACCAATTAAATTGCTAAATTTACATAACGTTGCATTTGCTGCTTGAATTCAGCGTCACCATCGCAGGTATATTTATAGGGAATAAAATCCCCATCTTTGAATTCACTGCTACTAACTTTTAATTGTTTGGAATCAATTGTAGTTATTACATTCACATTTGATATATTATATTCCATGGCAGGTGTTTATGAGATGCTCCAATAATAAATTTTTAATAATAATAAACAGATCTTCTATTATTTCATCCAATACGATTCTTTACTATGCTTGTTTATTTAAGCTTATTTTCTGCAAATAGACAGGAATAAACACCTGTTTACTATGACTACAATCAAGATAATATTGATTATAATCAATGCATTCTTGATGATAATCATTGGTACAATATTGCATTACCTGCGTAAATTTTTATAAATGATCGCGGATTGGCCAAAAAATACAGATTATCAAAGAATTGAACATAGTTGTAGCATGGAGCATTGGAACTATAACACATTATTTTACGGATTTGCATTATTAACTTTATTTCTCCTCATACAATGAACTTACCAATGAATAATCCGAAAGTATGCCTGCAAACAAGGCTATATAACGTTAATGGAAAAAACATAAATATCCTTGATTAAAACAATTATTGCTTTGCACAAAAAAAATGCTATTTTTCACATTTAATAACCTGCTTCCTGTTATTTTTTTAACAACATGACATTTAATTCGCTTCAGTTTCTTGTTTTCTTTATGGTAGTTACACTATGGTTTTTCAGCCTGAAAAACCAGAAAGGGCGTGTGCTGCTGTTAATCATAGCAAGTTGCTATTTTTATATGTCTTTCATCCCTGAGTATATATTAATACTCGGCGGCACTATCATTGTTGATTACCTGGCAGGCCTGCAAATAGAAAAGAGTGAGGGCGGAAGGCGGAAATTCTGGCTCATTCTAAGCCTTATAGCCAATATTGGAACTCTATGTGTATTCAAATACTACAACTTTTTTATTGACAATTTGCATGAAGGAGGGGCATTTTTCGGCATGAGTATTTCATTGCCTGTACTGAAAATGGCGCTGCCGTTAGGCCTTTCGTTTCACACATTCCAGGCAATGAGCTATACTATTGAAGTGTACAGGGAAAACCAGAAAGCGGAAAAGAATTTTGCGGTTTATGCGCTCTATGTAATGTTTTACCCCCAATTAGTAGCCGGCCCTATAGAGCGTCCGCAAAATGTATTACCCCAGTTAAAGGAATTCAGGCCCTATAATTGGGATAATGTAAAAGAAGGCCTTGCCCGTATGCTTTGGGGATTTTATAAAAAAGTAGTTATTGCAGACAGGCTGGCAATGATCGTTGACCGCACCTATTCACATACTAATGAAAGTTCTTCTCTCGCGTTATTTGCCGGGGCTTTTTTTTACTATTTCCAGATATACTGTGATTTTTCCGGCTATTCCGATATCGCTTTAGGAGCGGCTACGGTGATGAATATCCGTTTGATTGAAAATTTTAACCAGCCATTTTTCAGCAAAAGCATTTCCGAATTCTGGAGAAAGTGGCATATATCGCTTTATTCATGGTTTTATGATTATGTTTTTAACCCCCTCTTTTTCTCATTAAAAAGCTGGGGAAATTATGCCATCGTACTATGTTTATTAATTACTTTTTTTCTAAGTGGTTTCTGGCATGGCGCTACCTGGCACCATATCATTTATGGCTTACTGATGGCTGTAGCTTTGATCTATGAATACTTTACCCGCGAACAACGTAAAAAGTTATTCAGCAAAATGCCAAAAGCATTAAACAATTTGCTGAGTATGATACTTACATTTGGCTTCTTTATTTTTGCAGAAATATTTTTTCGCTCACAGACTGCAACAGCGGCTTGTACCTATATTAAAAAAATACTGGAACTCAAAGGCGGATCTAATTACTTAGGGTTAGACCGTATGGAGTTGCTGTTCTCAGTTTTAGTTATTGTTATAATGCTGTGCCGCGAAAAGTTATTACCCGGCCATCTTATCAATAGTAATAAACGTTTTTACCTCTACCTGTTTTCAATGGTGCTCATTTGTTATTTTTTTGGTGTATTTGCTGAGAATCAATTTATATACTTTCAATTCTAAAGTATGTTTAAAAAGATTGCAAGAGATTTATTGATCCTGTTTTGTGCAGTTACTTTGTGGGCGTCCACCTCACGGACTATAATGGAATATACTTCCCAAAAGAGAAGTACTGATAAATGGTGGGGCTTCTACGATTATTTAAATGGCAATCTTGTTGGCTTATCGCACCTTGATATTGTAAAAAAATTCAACTCGCATCCTGCACTGGGTGTTAATGAACATCATACGTTGGATAGCGCCTACAATACAGTACTTTATTTACATGGTGATAGCTATTCCGCATATATACAAGACGTAAACTTTAAATGCATTTCCGGATTCCAAAATATAAACAGGTATTCCGGGGGCAATTATACCCTCGATAGAACTAAAAGAAACATACTTATTATTGAAATAGCCGAGATGCAGGTAAGAGATTATTTCGGAAGCTTGCGGATGATTAAGGATGTTTATGAAGCGGATAAAAGAAAAGAAATTACCGGATTACCTCATTTACCTGTGAGTACAGATGCACGGTATTTGTCTTTTTTCCCGGATATTAATACGGGTCTCTTTTTCAATAAAAATATCAATCAAAACCTGGAATGCAATCTTTTCAATTACAACTTTATGATGCCAATGTTTGGCAGCAAGGCCGCGCTTAATTACTATTTTTTTCATCGCGCCTCCGGTGATGTAGTAATATCAAACGACTGGAAATTTTTATTGCAAAAAGAAAGCACGATCAAATATAGGATCCCTATAACCTCGGATGAGATGACAGAGTTAATTGAAAATTTAAATAAAATTGGTAATCATTATAAACAATATGGCTTCAGCGAAATCTATTTGTCCATTATTCCATGCACGGCAACTATTGCGCAACCCGAAGAGTATAACAACTTTATCCCCTTAATTCAAAATGATCCGCGCCTTGCGTTGAAAATTATTGATATTTATTCCGTAATGAAAAATTCGCCGGAAGAATATCTTTGTCATGGAGATACGCATTGGAATATTAATGGCAAACAAAAATGGGTGGAAATGATTAATGAAATACTGGCAAAAAATCAGACTCAGTTAAAAAACCATTAAAATTTAAAACTATTGTTTAAAGTATGCTCAACAGGATTGTCAGATTTACATTTATTGTGCTTGGTTTAGCGATCCTGTGGATATCTACGTCACGCCCGGTAATGAAATTTATTGTAGAGCAAAGGGATAATGATAAATGGTGGGGTGTTTTCCAATCCAGGCAGGGCAATCTGGCAAGCATGGCGCATCTTGATTTTTTAAAAAAATTTTATACCCCACGGATTAAAGAGCACATTAAACCGGCTGACCCCACTTATCCAAAGAAATCATCACTGTATTTATTTGGTGACAGCTATACCTGGAGTTTACGGGACACAAATTTCGCCGGGATATCCTCTTTCCATTTTATTAACAGGTATATTGGCGGCAGTTACCACCTTGACACTACAAAAAGGAACATTCTGATCATTGCACTTGGAGAAGCAACCATACGGGAATATTTCGACAGCACACGCATGATTGAGGATCTGTATGATTCTGCAAAAAAGAAAAATAATATTACCGGCGTTTATCTGCCACAACATCCGCATACACAATTCGCATCTTTTCCTTTTGAAATGCTTCCTGTTAATTTTTTTAATAAATATATCAATCAGAACCTCGAATGCAATCTATTCAATTATAATTTTATCATGCCGTTGTTTGGATGCAAAGCTGCAATCAATTACTATTTATTCAGGAGGGCTTCCGGCGACATAATAATATCAGACGACGGAAAATTCCTGTTTCATAAAAGTAATGTCAGCCCTTACGTGATCAGCAGTTCCTATGCCCCTCTAACCGCGGAAGACATAAAAATTTTAGTGGGTGGTTTCAATAAGATTTATGATCATTTTAAAAGTTGCGGATTCACGGAAATATATCTGTCCATCATTCCGAATACAGCATCTGTTGTACAGCCCGGAGGATATAACCATCTCATCCCATTGATACAGAATAACCCGGATCTCAGGATTAAAATAATTGATGCATATTCTTTACTCAAAAATTCATCAGAGTTTCTTTTTTTCTATGGGGATTCGCATTGGAATGGCAAAGGCAAGCAGAAATGGGTTGACATGGTGAATGAAATACTTACAGATAATCAAACGCTTTAAAATAACAGGACTCATAAAATCATAAAAATTAATAACGGTTTTAACATTTAATACACCAATTTTACTTATCGTTTTAAGCATGTTTAACAAGATTATCAGATATACATTTATAGTGTTTGGCCTGGTCGTGTTATGGGCGTCCACTTCACGCAAGGTCATGCAGTTTATTTCTGAAAAAAGAGATGGTGTTAAATGGTGGTGCGGATACCCGATGACTCATGGGGATCTTATCAGCATGTCTTATCTTGATTTTGTAAAAAAATTAAATCCCGAACCTATCCCCAGGGTATTTAAACGCCCTTCTTATAATGGCATTAAAAACACCGTATTGTATTTACATGGCGATAGCTTTACCAGGCACTTAAATGATACTGATTTCGCAGGGCTATACAGTTTTAATTATATTGACAGGAATCATGGCAGCATTTACCACCTGGATACAACGAAAAGAAATATTCTGATAATCCAGGTTTCAGAACGTTACCTGCAATTTTATTACAACGGCCTTCAGATATTCGATGAATTTCATGATACTGCCTTGAACAGGAATGTGGTTACTTTCAGGTATCCGCAGGCGCACACTAACCCGCAATACGCTGCATTGCTTAACATTCCGGTTGATTATTTTTTCAATAAAGTCATCAACCAGAACCTGCAATGTAATCTGTTCAACTACAACTTTATTATACCGGTGTTTGAATACAAGGCTGCCCTTAATTATTACATTTTTAACCGGGCTTCAGGCGATGTGGTTATATCTAAGGACAAAAAATTTCTATTCCTTAAAGAAACCGTTTCGCACGATGATCTTGGCAGTTCCTATAAACCCATAAACCCTGATGAAATAACGCATTTAGTGGATAACTTCAACACCATTTATGACCATTATATATCTAAAGGATTCAGTGAGGTATATTTATCAGTTATACCCAACGCGGCAACCATTATGCAGCCGGAAGGCTATAATAATATGATCCCTTTATTACAAAATGACCCGGGCCTGAAGATAAAAGTCATTGATACTTATGCTGCTTTTAAACATTCTTCTGAGGTATTATACCTCCCCGGAGACACCCACTGGAATATTAAAGGCTTGCAGTTATGGCTGGACCTCGTAAATGAAAAATTAGCGCATTGATAATAGTTCTGTTCACTTACATTTGTTTCACCATTTAATAAATACTTTTGGCAATCAATATTTCAGATATAATAAACAAACCTCCTTACAGGTATAAAAACTTTCTTGTATTTTCTATATACTGGCTTATCGTTTTTATCTTATACCTGCCGGCTGCACTGGCCGGCAGGGTTGGTGATTTCCCTGGATGGGTTGATTTTCTGAACTCTGTAAACTTTTGGGATTATATAAACAGGAAGGGGTCCGGTATTCCCAGCATGTACCAGTTCACACAGGTAGTCAGTTATCTTTTTTACCTGGCCTTTAAAGGGAATGCCTGGCCATGGCATTTGTTGTATGTCACTTTGCAGGCGCTGAATGCTTTATTGGTTTATGTATTTTTCAGGCGTTTATTTCACGACAGCTCCATAAAAAACGCCTTTACAGTGGCATTTACAGGCGCCGGTTTATTTTGTATCTGCCCGCACATTTCAGAAGTAGTGGTATGGGAGCCTTCGTTTCATTATTTGCTGGCGCTGCTGCTTATGTTCCTTGTAATGATATGCGCGCAGAATTTCCTGAACACGCAAAATGTAAAATATGCATGGTGGGGCGGCTTTATTTTTTTTCTCTCTGCCTATTCTCTTGAAATTTTTTATTTGACGCCCGTGTTTGTTTTTACACTGGCCGTTTATAAGTATTCCATATCGGGATGTGATAAAAAGATTTTTACAAAAACATTATTATACTTCTCAGTGCCGCAGGCAATATTTTTCATCATTAACCAGGTATTGGTACATGAAGTATATCATCAGGGGGTTGCGCATATCGGTATTATTTCGCTGTTATTTAGCTCCGCAAACTTTTCAAAGACACTGAAATATATCTTTCACATCATTTTTCTGGGCAGGTATTTTCCGCAGGAGATAAGGAATAAAGTGTATCATCTTTGTGAATCAAAATTATGGTTGCTTTCCTTTTATAGCGTCCTCACCATCCTGGTAATTTATTCTTCGGCAAGATACCGGAAAATGAAAAATGAAGGCAAAACTGTTGTGCTGCTTTTTATTTGGTTACTGGCCGCATTATGCCTTATCATACCACTATCCTTTCCGGAAACAGGCTTGTCCTTTTTAGATCGATATACTTACGTACTCGATGCATTGGTTTATGTATTTATTGCTTTGTTTATTAACACTATCTCCGGCTATCGTGTATTGATTGGCATAATGGCTATATACAGTTTAATAAACGCACGCTTTACGCATCGTGTTAACGCTTTCTGGGGCCAGTCTGCACAAATAGTTAATAACCTGGTCTATACTTTCCCAAATGATACCTCCAGAAAAGTGCTGTTATTAGATCTCCCCGAGTGCTTTCAGGGGGTACAAATGATAGGCTCGCGCGATGATGGAGAATTCAGGATGATGTATAATGCAATAATGCCCGGCAAACTCAATAACCCGGTCTATGATGTGGAAGCGTTTTACGTCCAGACACCTTTTGATGGTGCGCATGTAATTGTTTTGAACGATAGCGTTATCCATATAACACTGAATCAATGGGGTACATGGTGGCTGTATTATGGCTTCGGGGCTACAAACTACGAGAACAGTGATTTTAAAGTAAACATGAAAGATGTGGGGCATTGGTATGAGCTGATATTAAAGCATCCTGCAAATGAATATTTATTATTATTTCAAACTGCCGGTGAATGGAAGAAGGTGGATTGGACGAAGAAAAATATTGACCAGTATTAACTGCAGAATATTGCAGGATTTATTTTATCAGCTTTCCTAAACTATATTTGATTTTTAATGAGGGCAATTTTTATAAGGTTATTATCTTATTGCCCTTGCCATTTATACTGTAATCGGGGTAGATTAGTGCATATATTAATGGAGGGCTTTGCGGTCTTAACTTTTATATAATTCACTAACAATCAAACAATTATACTTTGCGTCTTTGCGCCTTTGCGAGAGATATTTATTGCACTGTTTTACCCCGTGAGAAGTATAGTTAAGGGAGAGATGACCCGGAAAGGGTCAAATGTTTATAGCAAAAATGAACTAAAAATAATGGGTCCGATGCCGAAGGTATCCTATGTTATTAAGTTGAGTAATGCCTCCTCCTTTCCTTTACTAAATGACTTTGGACTAAACTAAGCAACTGAATGATATCATAATACAACAACAATGAACAACACTTTATTATCAAAGTTCTCCGGAAATAAAAATAGTATAATATTCGCCCTGTTGTGGGTGCTGACCATGATAATATATTTCCCTGCCGCCAAAGCCGGATGGGTGATAGATGCCGTAGGTGGAATATACAATCTGAAGCACCTCAGCTTCTGGGATTTTATCAACAGCACCCAGTCTGCTACTCAAAGCCTTTACCAGCTATATGCGCTCGATTTGTTTGTATTTTATAAATTATGGGGAGTTAATGTATGGATGTGGAGCTTATTATTCATATCTCTTCATGCAATAAATGCTTTTTTACTCTTCATTTTTTGCAGAAATATTTTCTTTGATTCCGGTATAAAGAATGGTGTAATTATATCTCTGTGCGGCGCAATAGTATTCACTGTTTGCCCGCATATTTCGGAGGTGCTTATTTGGAAAGCCTGTTTCCATTATCTGCAGGGTTTTCTTTTTATTCTGTTGGTCATGCTATGGGTACAAAAATATCAGCATACGCAAAAGACAAAGTATATCTGGGGTTCCATACTTATATTTATCTTATCTGCCCATGCCCTCGAAATTTTTTACCTCATTCCAATGTTTGTTTTAACCATTGCACTATACTACCGTTTTGCTTTAGGCTATGATAAAGCAGTATTCCGGAAAACACTTTTGTATTTCTTTTTGCCTCTTGTGGTCTTGCTGGGCCTGTATTTTATGGCCTTGTATAACAGGTATGGCTTTTTAACCCCTCATATCCATAATGTATTCAGCCAGTCGTGGATAGAATACTTGTCGAAGCCGCCTAAATACCTGTTTCATATTTTGGCCCTGGGCCGTTATTTTTCCATTCATGCAAAAGACAAAGTTTCCGCCTTCTTTGGCCTGGCTGTAGTGCTTATTGTATTCTATAGCCTGGTGCTTCTTCTCCTGCTTGACCTGGTAACCCGTTTCAAAAAACTAAACAATACAGGTAAAGCCATATGCCTGCTGCTGGTATGGGTGATGATGACCCTGGCTTTCCTGATGCCGCTCCCCTTCCCCAATACCGGTTTATTAGTATTTTACGACCGTTACACCTACTTTGCCGATGGGTTTATATTCATGTTACTGGCATTGTTTATCAGCAGTTATGCAAATAAATATATCGCCACTGCCATCTTTTTTATTTACATAGGTTTCAATATTTATTTTACCACTGAGGTAAACAGGTATTGGAAACACTCAGCCTTTATTACCAACCGGCTGATGCATGACCTGCCCGCCGCCGGTGATAAAATAGTATTGCTTTTGAATCTGCCTGAGAATATGAATGGAGTGCCGATGATAGGCGCCCAGAAAGAAGGCCAGTATAAAATGATGTGCGAAGTTTTAATGGGATCAACCATAAAAAACACAATTTATGATGTGGCTTCCTACAATATGCAGGGCGATAAAGACGGGGCGCATATTACTGTTTCCAATGATAGTATGATACATGTGACCCTCAACCAATGGGGCACATGGTGGTGGTACGGAGGCCACGGAGCTAAAAACTATGAAAATGAAGATTACAAATGCAATATGATAGACCCCGGACATTGGTATGAATTAACGCTTAAAAAGCCGGCATCCCAATTCTTGCTCCTCTATGAAGTCGGAGACCAATGGAAAACGGTGAATATGAATAAAAGAGATGAAGATCAATATTGATTATGTGATGGAATTTTTAATTGGAAATCAGGAACGTTGACAAAATAAAGTCCACCATATTGCGCAGTTATTTTTCTTTTTTACGAGGCGCAAAATCTGCGAATAGTGGGCTATTTTAAGACTTTTGCAACGAAATAAAAATGGAAAAGAACAAGTAAGATGGTGGACTTTATTTTGTTATCGTTCCTTAGTAATTAGTAATTGGGATTGTTTTTTTGCCCGCAATTTTTCCTTGCTTATATATTTTAGTTATAAAAATTACCGTTGCTTTCTTAGTTTTTTTATAATTTAGTAAAAAATTTTCGATGCAGAAGTCATACCTATATTGTAAATTAGTATTAATAGCAGCGGTAGTTACCGGATTTTATGGCTGTAAAAGAGTAAATGGAATCAATAACAACACGGTTATTGAAACACCATATAGTTTGTATTTCTCTGATACATCAGGTATTCTGTATAACAGTAATGATGGGATCAACCGCGTTACGATATTTCCGGCAGATGGTTCCCCCAGCCGGGCAATTTGTATATCAGGCAATAATATTTTATGGGCCAAGAAACTTTTACTTTATAGCCTGAATAATGGCAAAGCCTTCAATCATGCTTTTGATTCTTTACAATCAATTACCCGTACGGCATGTAATGGTCTGCTATTAAATCATAACCAGTCTATGATAATAGATATTCCCGACTGGAACAGAGTTTTTACGGTAACAGGTGTAGTTCATAATCCTCCGGGTGGCGTATATGATTACCTTGGTGTGGAATATAGCAACAACCACGGTGTACCCGGCTCCTGGGCCTGTGATGGAAGCTACGACACAAATGGCCGTGTAGGGTATATGCCGGTGAATATGATATCTTATACACGCCTGTCTAATGGAGTTCTTGCAGGTTTAGCGCTGAACAGAAATTTGAACTCCTCAGGTGTTTTGGATACCATACATTTCAGGAATTTCTACAAAACATGTCCGGCTTATGATGATTATAATTGCAGATGGTTTGAAACCACAGGTAGCGGTATCGGCGCTCCCGGCGATACAACCGGCGTACCTTTACCCCCAAACAGAACGGATACCATGCCTGGTTTCTTCACCCTGGGGCATTATAATAACCGGCTTATTGCTATAGATCAAATGTGTTATAATGGCGCGTGGTACAGCGATGATACCGGCAGAACATGGTCTAAATATCCCGGTCTTCCTGCAAATATTCCATTATTATGTATAGCATCGCCCTTTGAACAGGTATGCCTCATAGGCACTTATGGTGCCGGGCTTTATATACTCAATGTAAATACCCAGTCATTCCAGCAAAATAATAATGGCCTGGGTAAAAACCTTATAGTGCGCAGCATCGCTTTCAAAGAAAATATTTATAAGAATGGCGTAAAGAAGCGATACATCTACCTCGCTACCAGTAATGGCATTTACCAGAGTTCAGATGATGGTATCAACTGGGTAATGACTATACCCGGTAACTATGTTTCGGTGTATTAGGAAAGAGTTTGATAAACTGCCGTTATCTGCAAAAGCCTTCATATGGCTTTTGCAGATTTTGTAATTTGATAATTACGGAAAGTAGTTTTTTCATTTACTGTCCAATGGATCCTGCAAATTGACATGGATTAATCAATGTTATCAAAATCACTGGCAAATAAACGACACTTGAACTTGTTATACTTGACAAGGGATAAATTAGTGACTTTTTAAAATATAGCCAAATAGATAATTTGTCATGGTGAGCCGCGCCGAACCATGACATGCTGAATGATGAACTTAAGCTTAATGAAGTTCCTAACTCACTGATTTATCCCGATAGCAGTATAGCTGCCTTCGCTTGCATAATTGTAATACCAATACCTGTGATAAATTAACGTCATTTAGACTGTTTACTGTTTGAAATTCGACCAACAAAAGGATAAAATCCCGATAGGGATGACATTATTATAGAAAATGAAATTGAAAATTGCAAAACCCTGAAAGGGTGATATAAAACACAAGTAATATATAGTTACAACTAATTGATTTTCCATTATTAAACCTCCTTATTCACGTTATACTTGCAGCCGCATAAAATTGTGCATTGTTTAATATGCAAGACTTTGCGGCCTTGATTTTATAATTTACTTATTATCAATTCATTAGTCTTGGCGGCTTTGCGCCTTTGCGAGAAACCT
>CAISOH010000212.1 GCA_903887005.1 uncultured Bacteroidota bacterium
CATCACCCGTATAATCCCGCCTTATATGCACTTCCTGTTCGTTGGCCCGAACGTTTGCCGCCAGCTACTTTCAGATTCGCATTCGCCAACGACACCCTTGCTCTTGGCTAATACTCCCTACTGTAAAGCGTATTCGGGACTTTCACCCTATAGCGCATATCCATGCCTGACACACATATAAAAGCCCTGAAAGGCAAGCCTATCAACGCTTTCACTTTTTAATAAATAGTCCCTTTAGGGGCCAGGGGTTTACCACACCTGCACTTCCCTTTCCAGTTCTATCCCGAAACGTTCTTTAACGGAGTTTAGAATTTCGCCTGATAGTTTCCATATATCGCTTCCTTTTGCGTTGCCATAATTTACCAGTACCAGGGCCTGTTTTGCATGTACGCCTGTGAAGCCTGTTTTATAGCCTTTCCAGCCGCATTGTTCTATAAGCCAGCCGGCAGGTATTTTTACCATTGTATCATTTACCTTGTAGTAAGGAATTTTCGGGTAACTTGACTGGAGTGTAATGAACAACTTTTGGGGAATAGTTGGATTTTTAAAAAAGCTTCCTGCATTGCCTATAATTTTAGGATCAGGAAGTTTACTGATACGAATGTGCATTACCGCATAGGCTATGGCCTTTACTGATAATTCCTGCACACCCATACTTTCCAGTTCCTGTTCTATTGCGCCATAGCTGGTATTGTACTTCGGTTTTTTATCCAGTTTATAAACTACAGAAGTAATAAACGCCTTATCTTTCAAATGATGTTTGAATATACTATCCCTGTATTCAAATGCGCATTCGCGGCTGGCATAAGTGAGAAAAGTCCGTTCGTTCCAATACCAGAAAGTTACACTTTCAATGGTATCCTTAGCTTCAACCCCATAAGCGCCAATATTCTGCATAGGCGATGCGCCTGCTGTACCCGGTATCAATGCCAGGTTTTCTATACCGCCTAATCCCTTATTTATAGCATAAAGTACAAAGTCATGCCATAATTCGCCGGACTGTACTCTTACCCACACATGGTTGTCATCTTCTTTTTCAATTTTTATACCTTTCAGTTTATTGTGAATTACCAATCCTTTCACAGGTTTCGTCAGCAATATATTACTACCACCACCGAGGATATGTTTTTGCTTTTGGATCGCGGCAATTTCTTCAAGGGAATTAATGTCACTGAGCGCTGTAAAATATTCAGCAGGCACATCTATACCGAACGTGTTGTATGATTTTAGAGAGAAGTTTTGCCGGAGATGCATTAATAGATTTTCTTTATCATTTTTACATTAAGTGTACAAATGTAATTATTAAAAAACCGGAGGATGCAAATTGCGTCTTCCAATTTAGTATAAAACAAATCAGATGTTATTAACACCAATTATTTCCTTGCTTTTAATCCTGTAAACTTTATCCCCAGACCGTTTCCCCCACTTAATTTTATTATCCCGTTTTCATATTCCAAACCTTCGGCAACATCTTCCTTTAATAACAGCGGACCGTCTGCATCAACCTCGTCAAGCAAGGGCAGGAGATTAGCTATAGCTGCAGAACCTATCGTGCTTTCATTCATGGAGCCTATCATTACTTTTAAGCCTAAGGTACGCGCCTCTTTTATCATTCTTAAAGCAGGAGTGATACCGCCGCATTTGGTCAGTTTTATATTAATACCATGAAAACTACCGGCGCATTTTTTTACTTCATCTTCGGTGCGGCAACTCTCATCGGCAAATAAGGGAATAGCGGAAATAGCTTTTAACTCCTTCATTTCTTCATACGCTTCTTTTGGCAATGGCTGTTCTACCATGGTTACATCCAGTTTTTGTAATTCAGGCAATAACATTTTTGTCTCTTCAAAAGTCCAGCCTTCATTGGCGTCTATACGGAATGGTGCATTGGTTTGCGACCGCAACATTCGCAATTTATCAATATCATCCGCGCGACCCACCTTAATTTTATATACTGGCCACGGATGCGCTTTTAGTTTTGCCACCATATTTTCCCCCGTATCCATACCAATGGTGTAATCAGTAAGCGGCCCCTGGTCCCATTTGATTCCCAAAAGCTGGTGCAGCGGCATCCGGCGCATTTGGGCGAATAAATCCCATGCGGCAATGTCTAATGCAGCTGTAAGAAAATACTGTTCCGGTATCAGATGATGGAGAAAGTGCCAGAAGCGCTGCGGGTCTGTAAGCGCATAGCGTTCTATCATTCCCCTTTTAGCCTCAAGGGATTCTATCATTTGCGGAACAGTAATATTATAGTAAGTAATTGCAGGCGCTTCCCCATAACCGGTTAGATTACCCAGCCCTAAAGATGTTATTAAAGCCGGTTGGTGGGTTTTTGTTCCTTTACTTATGGTAAATGGATATTCAAATGCCAGTTCATACGAATAATATTTTAATTGCAGCATTGCATAAAATTGCGACTATTTTTGCACATTGAAAAAAGCGGTAGCAATACGTTCAAAGTATTTTACTTTCTTTATGCAGTTCATTGTACACTTTTTTGTTCTGACATTTAACTTTTGACTTAACTAACCATGCCAAAAGTCCCTTTTTGGATTTTTATTTTGATTGCGATACTGTATTTCTCCGCTATACGGATAGATACTATGGATATTGATGCATCCCAATACGCTGAAATGAGCCGTGAAATGATGCAGAAAGGCGATTACCTTCATTTATACGACAGGGGCATAGAATATTTAGATAAGCCTCCTTTTTTATTCTGGGTGAGTTCTGTAAGCATGAAGATGTTTGGCGTCAATAATTTTGGTTACAAATTCCCATCTATATTATTTGCATTATGGGCTCTTTTTGCCACTTACAGGCTGGCAAAACTTTTATATGGCGAGGATACAGGCCGTATGGCTGCATTGGTGCTTGCCTGTTGCCAGGGTATGTTCCTGATGACAAATGATATACGCTGCGATACTATACTCATGAGCTGGGTGATTACAGCTATCTGGTTAATTAAAGAGTGGCAGGAGAATAATAAGCTGCAATACCTCCTTCTAGGTTGTGCTGCCATTGCCTTTGGCATGATGACGAAAGGGCCTATAGCCCTCATGGTACCTGTCTTTTGCTTTATGAGCGACTGGATATTAAAACGGGAATGGCGCAATTTTTTCCGGCCTGCATATCTTTCAGGGCTTATAATCATTGGCATATTACTGATACCTATGAGCATAGGCCTGTACCAGCAATTTGACCTCCACCCTGAAAAATTAATTGGTAATAAACATGGCGTTTCCGGACTTCGGTTTTTTTACTGGTCTCAGAGTTTCGGACGTATAACAGGCGAGAGCCCCTGGAAAAACGGTGCCGATATCAGTTTTCTATTACTAAATATGTTATGGTCTTTTTTGCCCTGGATATTTTTGTTCATTCCGGCTGTGGCACTTAACATAGCCCGGCTTGTACGCCAAAAGTTCCGCCTGGCACCTCAACAGGAGTGGCTGACAACAGGGGGATTCCTGGCTACCTATTTATCTCTTGGCGTTTCCGCTTACCAGTTGCCCCATTATATATTTGTAGTTTTTCCTTTGGCGGCTATTATAACTGCCAGGTTTTTGTATGAACTGAATGAAGAAAAAAAATACCTGAAATTACATGGCTTCATGCAGCATTTCCAGGCGGTAATGATGTGTTTGATTTTAATAGTTACATTAGTATTGATCACATATATATTTCCAGCTCCTCCCCTGGTTATCTTAGCCTGGGTTGTTGCGTTTATCTTCTGGATATATCTTGCTTTCCGCAAATCATTAACAGGAAAGATATTCTGGTTATCAGTGTCCGGCATGATCATAGTGAATATTTTTCTTACCAATCATGTTTACTATACTTTGCTTCAATACCAGGCAGGCTCGCAGGCAGGCAGGTATATTCGTTCGCAATCCATCCGGCCTGATGAAATTGCAGAGTTCAAAATGGAAGATCCAATCAATTCCGTACATTTTTATTCACAGGGATTGATACATGGAGTTGATACACTTTCGGAAATTCACAATATTAAATACCTGCTGACTATGGTTAAGGGTATGAATGCTATTAAACAAAGCGGCCATACCTATGATATAGTAAAACAAGGGAAATTGTTTAAAGTAAGTGAACTCACCCCTGCATTTATTAATCCCAAAACACGGGAAAAGGAATTAAAAAACTACTACATAGTAAAGCTTAAATAGGTCATTTCGCATCTGTTATTTGTTTTACTCAATGAATTGAGTAAAAATACTCACTTCATTGAGTAAATTCTAAAAAACCATACAAAACACACATATTCAACTGATTACAAAAAATAATAAGCACTGCTACCCGCTACTTAAACTGCTTAAAGTAGTATTTAATGTCGTTTTCTTCCAGTATCATTTCACCTTTCTGGCATTTGATCACTTTTAATATCCTCGGGTTTTTACCATCACAGTCCAAAACCTGGTCTGCACCAAGGCTTTTAATATACCAGGAAGGATTATTCTTAGCGTCAGCGCCACTATATATATAGCCTTGCTTACCATCGGTAGAAGGGCCGGTTATATACGCCGCTTCTATTGTGGTGGCTACATCCAGGCTGCCTTGATCTTTCGCCGTTCGCTTATATACCGTCCAGTGACCTATCATCTGGTCAATGCTCGTGACAGGTATTAATTTTTCTGCGGTGGAATCAATCACAATAATTTTTGCCGTATCTGATAAATCGGGCGCAAGCACAAATATCCCTTCATCATTTTTCAGAACGAGAGTTGTGGGCCTTTTCATAGCAATTTTATACCGTGACGTACCAAAGTCAAGCAGGCTGTCTTCATCGTTTATAGTATATCCGCCATTATAAATAAAACCATTCAGATTGTGGTAAGAAAAAGAATCTTTTCTCTTAAAGGAGATGTAAAGCGTATCCGTAAATGGCACAATTGCAGAATCCGGTTTCATCCGTTTTATTTCTTTCCACCTGCTGACAGGCATCTTTAAAGGCTTGTGCTTATCTTTACAAAATGCTGTAAAAGAGAATAATAATATTAATATGGTTAGTACTTTTCTCATGTTTTAGCAATATTAAGCCAAAGGTAAATACCGATACATTGGATAACCGATTAACTTGTATAACATTCTCAAACTTAACTATAAATTTTCATAATTAAGTTTAGAGGCTTAAAGTTAACTATGGACATTTATAATTAAGGGAACAAACATTATTTGTCTATACAAATATTAAACGTATCCTACTTGAAAAAAGTATAAACAGGATGCAAATTTCAGGGAAAATGAAAATAGTAAAAGCATCATCGAAAAGTGTAAACTTTAATATCAACTAACCACATTAAAATCCGATTTGCAACAAATTTAATTTAATCGTAGCTTCATTTCAAATTATGAGTAACGGACAATTGCATATAACGCTCATACAGCCTGATATAGTATGGGAAGACAAAGTTGCAAACCTGCAGCAATATGAAGAAATGATAGCAGGCATCACTGGTGCCAAACATGTTGTGGCGCTGCCTGAAATGTTCAGTACAGGTTTTAGCATGGCCCCTGAGCGGCTTGCAGAACCGATGGATGGAAGTTCTGTAAAATGGATGGCGGACATGGCTGTAAAATACCGGTGCATTCTCACCGGGAGCCTGATTATAAAAGAAGAAGGGAAATACTACAACCGCATGTTGTGGGTGCAGCCAAACGGGCAAATAGGTGTTTATGACAAGCGGCATTTATTCGCTTATGCTAATGAAGACAAGCATTATACACGCGGTGAAACAAAACTGATAGCGCAGGTGAACGGATGGCGTATAAAGCTGCAGGTATGCTACGACCTCCGCTTCCCGGTATGGGCGCGGAACCAGGGAGATGAATATGATGTACTCCTCTATGTGGCCAACTGGCCGGAGCCACGCAGCCTTGCCTGGAAAACCCTGCTACAGGCGCGCGCCATAGAGAATATGTGCTATGTAGTGGGCGTAAACAGGGTAGGCAAAGACGGCAAGGACAACAATTATACAGGAGACAGCAGCGTTTTTGGCCCGCTTGGTGAAGCGATATGGCAGCAATCCAATGATGTGGCCTGCCATACAGTAACACTGGAAAAAGAGACGCTGCAAAATGTAAGAACTAAATTACCTTTTTTAAACGATGCAGATAAATTTTTGCTGTTGTAAACCGGAAATTTCCGTCTTTAAATATTTATTGTCCCTTCTTGCCAAAATCATTTCCTGTTATCAGGAAAAATTATGTAGTTTGACAATTGAATCAAAATAACTGAATGAAACCTGTGCTGAGAAGCATATACTTTTTTTTACCGGTACAGCTGGTGTTGCTTCATTTCCGCAAGTACCAGGTGCTGCTTACCTTTTGGGTTATCCTTCTTCTTACTATTACCGGGAACTTCGCCGCTCATTTCGGGGCGTCATCACTTTTTCTTGCGCCTGAGTACATGGGCAGGATCAGTTTTACAAGTATGTTCCTGCTTGGGGGCGCTATGTGTGTATTTACCATGATGTGGCATATCACCACCTTTATCATTCACAGCAAGCGGATGCCTTATATGGGCGCTACACGTCATGCATTCCTGGTTTACACTTTTAATAACTCGGTCATCCCGCTCGCCTTCCTTGTTTTTTATTCCTTTGTCACTATTCATTTCCAATGGCATGATGAGCATTCTTCGTGGAGCGATATTGTGTTATTACAGCTTGGATTTTATCTGGGTTTTGCAATGGTTATTCTTATTTCCTTTGCTTATTTCTTCCGGGTAAGCCGTGATTTTTTTAAAGCAGTATTAGTAAAGATCGCCAACCCTGCACGCATCCGAAAGATAATTCCATATGATTCGCTCGATTATGAGATAGACATCATTCCGGCCCATTCGTATATTTCCGGGAATTTCACAATAAAAAAGAGCACAGACCGTGAGCCCTACCATCCTAGGGTAATAAATACTGTATTAAGGCGCCACCACCGTAATGTGATATTCGCGACACTTATCGTTTATATTATGTTATTGCTCATGGGCATATTTATGGAACAGCCATTATTAAGGGTACCCGCAGGGGCGGGTTTCCTCCTGCTCTTCGCTATCATCATGGGTGTAGTGGGCGCGTTCAAGTATTTTCTGAAAAGCTGGGAAACTATCGGGTGGGTCATATTCTTTCTGTTACTTGGGAGAATGGTGAATTATCATTTATTTGATCTCAGGAGTATCGCTTACGGGCTCAATTACCATATACCGGAAAAACAAGAGCCGGTATATAACTATGAACACCTGCACCGCTTATTTACCCCGCAACTTTATGAGGCAGATAAAGAAAAAGAAAAAGTGCGCCTCGGAAAATGGAAAACTAAAACCGGGGAAGCTAATCCGCCTCTTGTCGTTATCACAGTAAGTGGTGGCGGTTCCCGTTCCGCCTACTGGACCTTCCATGCATTGCAATACATTGACAGCGTCACTAAAGGCAGGCTTTTCCAAAACACAGTATTGCTTACCGGGGCATCGGGGGGCATGATAGGTGCGGCATACTGGCGCAGCATACACGATGCTTATCAACGGGGGTTACTAAAAGATCCATACTCTCACAGGTACCAGGACAATATAGGAAAAGACCTCCTGAACTCCATTATTTTTTCCTTCGCCAGTGTGGACCTGATATCCCCGTTCAATAAAATATCCATTGGCGGATATTCCTATACCCGCGACCGGGGTTATGCCATGGAACAGGAAATGATACAAAACACCGAAGGCCTGCTGAATCAAAATATCGGATACTTCCGGCAGCGCGAAGCAGATGGGTATATTCCTCAAATGATCGTAAGCGGGACCATTATCAATGATGGGAGAGAGTTAATGATCTCCAACCAACCTGTTGCATACCTTACGCAGCCGGAGTATTCGCTGCATGAACCTGCCCCGCCCATTGATGCTGTTGACTTTGCGGCATTTTTCGCCGGGCAGGACCCTTATAATCTGCGCCTTACATCGGCGCTCCGGCTTAACGCCACTTTCCCGTTTGTGCTGCCGGTTGTGAAGCTTCCAAGTGAGCCCCGTATGAATATTATGGATGCCGGACTAAGAGATAATTTCGGCTCTGAAATGGCCAGCCGCTATTTATATGTTATGCGCGACTGGCTGCTAAACAACACACGGGGAACCATTTTCCTGGAGATACGGGATACACGGGAAAATGATGTAAGCGAAAATTCCGATGAATCTTCTTCATTAGGTAAAATGCTGATTGATCCGTTGTTCGTAATACAAAATAAGTGGGAGGCGTTCCAGTCTTATTCACACGCTTTTATTAAAAATTACTCGCCCTGGTTCCTCAATGGAAAACTTAAGTTTATAACCCTCCAGTATGTACCAAAAGAATCTAAAAAGGTTGCGGCGCTCAATTTTCACATCACACAAAAAGAGAAGGAAGACCTCTATGAGTCTATAAATAATCCGGAGAACCAGGCCGCAATAGATACGTTTATAAAATTGATAAATCAACCGAATCCGTAAGGGCTGCCATAAATGGAATTGGCAATTAATTTGGTTTGCAACAAGCAATTGCAAGCCAATGGGAAACGTTTAATATTCATCGTTCCATATCTCCAAATCAGTGAGCGTAACCTCCTTCATTTGGGTAACATTTCCAAGTCCTGTAACCTGGTATTCATACTTCAGTGGTTTAGGTTTATCCACCGAATTGCGAATCAAATCAATAATGTATTTTTGAGCATTACCCGAGCGATTAACTTTCTCCACCAGGTCATCAGGAATATGAAGCTTTATGGTTGTCATTATTCAAAGCTAAGAAATAATGTGATCTGCATTATAACTCATCTAATAAATCTTTTACCGGCCGGCCCCGTTTACTTCATTTAAGTCAGCTTTAGCGCTTGATTGTTAAAACTGCTTTTTCTTAATGTTTTTGCCTGTTAAAAGTATTTGAAATTAGCTAAAAACCTTTTTGCTTCTTCTGCTTTTTTGAGAACTACAGGCGCATCACAATACTTTGTCAAGTCATCGTTAATTACTGCATCCGGGAACATTTTGGAAAGGGATTTTTTAATTTTTACACTCTCTTTTGTTGCTTTCATTGTGACTGTATTATGTTATGAATTATTGTCTTTTATTATTTTGCTATCTTTAAATAATACTTCGGGATCTAAATCGGCTTCATTTTCCCATTCAACAGAATCAAAACATACACGAACCGTATTAAATTTTGATACATCCTTTAATTCCCTGAAAATACCGGTATTGAGATATGGTTTCATATCAAAACGCCTTCTATCCCCGTTGTCAAAGGTTAATAATAGCGTATAATCAATTCCTGGTTTTACATCTTTTACTGCGGGATACATATTGATAAAGTTGGCAAAGGATCTTGTTTTTTGTACAAAGATTATATACAAGTTGAAGTTTGAACGCAAAGTACTCCCCTTCAGGGGCCGGGGGTTTTACTCCTTCAAAAACTTTGTTATCGTTTTATGCCCGTCATTGCCCGTGACTTTTAGTGTATATACTCTGGGTGGTAGGCTGGCTATATTCACTGCTGCTGTTTCTGTTTCATAAGTGCGGTGAAGGACTATCTGCCCTATGTAATTGCTGATAATCAGATTGTCTATTTTACTGCCGGCAATAATATTAAACTCACCATGCGCAGGATTAGGATATACAGTCACCTCTCCACCTGTGGAGAGGCCGGGAGAGGTGACCCCCGTCACACTTTTACAACTATCCATCTTTATCATTCTTATGCGATAATTATAAGCATCGCTTATATATATATTGCTGTTTTTATCAAGATTACCAAGCCCGGGAAAATAAAATTCAGCTGCTGTTGCGGGTCCGCCATCGCCGCCATAGCCGCCGCTTGTAGGAGCGCCATAGCCAGTTCCTGCTATTGTTGTAATAATACCATGTCCGTCAACCTTACGTATGCGGTTATTGTAAGTATCCCCAATATATAAATTACCGCAATTATCGGGAAATGCACAACAGGATTTATTCAATTGGGCAGCAGTTGCCGGGGCACCATCACCGCTAAAGCCCCATGTCCCATTGCCAGCCACGGTAGTGATGATACCGGAGGTGTTAATTTTGCGGATGCGGGCTCCTGCAGAATCAACAATATACATATTCCCGAGGGCATCCATTGATATTGTCCCAACACCAGACCAAATAGAGGCTGCTGTCGCCAGCCCGCCATCACCACTTGTTCCTGCAATGCCATTGCCTGCAAATGTGGTTAATAAGCCAACCGTATTTACCTTTAGTATCCGGTTACCTGTTGAAATATAAATATTCCCGGCAGCATCAATGCAAAGGCCTTCCCCCCCGGCTATTCCTGTGGAAGTAGCTGGCACCCCATCGCCCGTATAGAGAGTTCCATTGCCTGCAAAAGTGGTTATAATGCCTGCAGTGTCCACTTTGCGAACACGTCCATTCCCATAATCCATAAAATATACATTGCCTTTTCCATCAAAGGCAATACATTCAGGAGAAGATATTTTTGCTGCTGTAGCGGGGCTATTATCGCCGCTAAAACCTGCTGTTCCATTGCCGGCGAAAGTGGTAATGATACCGGCGGTATTCACTTTACGCACTACCGAAGTACCTGCGTCGCTCAGATATAAGTTACCAATGGCATCTACTCCCAATTCTTGTGCACTTCTATATGTGGCAGCCGTTGCAGGGCCTCTATCCCCGCTATAACCTACAGTGCCATTCCCTGCTATTGTCGTAATGATTTGAGCATGTACATAAAAACAAACAAAGAGCAGCAAAAATCCAAAAAAATATTTTTTCATAAATGTGGTTTGATAGTTAAGAATTTCCCTATAAAAGTGAATATCTTATACGTAATATAAAGATAATTGTTTTTTAGAAAATCTTTTATCAAAAACTTTTTCTTGTTGGAATAGATTAATAACATAGCTTGTACAGGGTAGAATGTTTATGAAGTGCCTCCTCACTTTTATCACATTAAAAATAACAATCACAACTTAACAAAAACTAATACATCCGACTTCGATATCCCGTACTTTGAAAATGTACTTAAACCATAATTTGTATATCGCACAAAAACAACACTCTAATACCAGTTATCCACAGAAAAAAGTTTTATGATAGTACGTTTTTCGTACTATCATATACAGCTACGCGTATATCATGTATGTTTTTTTTGTTGAATTCAAAAATCCGTTTCACCTTTGTGCCGCAAAACAATAAACCACTATCAAAATGAATGAAGAATTGTACGATGAACACCTCAAAGAATGGGCGAAAGACATTTATACAAAAGAGGATTTAACTGCCGGAGATATTGCGCTGAAGATAGGATCAGATGAAGCCACCGTAGCAAAGTGGGCGTACGATGGCGGATGGTACGGCATCCGGCGGTCACTGCTCACCTCCAAAAGGTCGCAGTTGGAATATGTATATGACGCCCTGGAAAATTTAAGAAAGAAAAACCGGGATGAAAGAGCTATAAAAGATGCCGACCAGTTCCTCAGGTATTCCGGCACCATAAAAAATCTCGAGACCCAAACTTCCGTGTCCGAAATAATAGAAGTGTTTGAATTGTTTATCCTCTGGATGCGCCGCCGGGACATGAAGCTCACAAAGAAACTGATCACCCATCTCGACGCCTTTGTGCAAATGAGGATAAACGCCTGATACTTTCAGGTACCTGAGCCAAATGTCACCCCTTCGGGGTTTAACGCTATAAAATTGTTCATTTTACTATAATAATATCATCCCTTCGGGATTTTCAGCGTATTGAAATAAGAATGCAACAACCATGATTTTGAAGTAAAACCTCCATATCGTTAGCTTAAGAATCACTAAACCCGAAGGGTTGATATTGTTATAGCAAAACCAATAAATCTTGTGTTGAACCCCGACGGGGTGATATAATTTACTCGTTAGTTAATGATATTGCAATAAACCCTATAAGCACTTGAAAACATGAAACCGGAAACAGAAAAGATAGAACGGACACCGAAAGAATGGAAAACCCGCTGGCGCCTTTTAGTAAAAGAAATAATCGAATCCACCTACATTGATGAAAATGAAACCCAGGAAGACCAATATGCGCGGATAGAACGGCTGGAAGCAGACCCCGAAGAATGGTTTAAATATTATTTTCCACGCTTCGCCTATGCGCCCCCCGCAGCCTTTCATAAAGAGGCGACAAAGCGCGTACTGGAAAATAAGGAATGGTGCGAAGTGCGCCTCTGGAGCCGCGAGCTGGCAAAAAGCACCCGTACTATGATGGAAGTAATGTACCTGACCCTCGTGGGGCACATAATGGAGCAAACCACACAAAACATCCGGGATAATGAAGTGGTGCGGCTAAGAAAACGTTATGTGGTGCTGGTGAGCAACAGCCTCGATAATGCTATCCGGCTGCTGATGCCCTACAAGGCAAACCTGGAATACAATAAGCGCATCATTCAGGACTATGGAGTACAGGAGCAGGCGGGCACATGGGAAATGAGCGAATTCACTACGCAAAGAGGCATTGCCTTCCGCGCGATAGGGGCAGGGCAAAGCCCCCGTGGCGCACGAAATGAAGAAGTGAGGCCCGATATAATATTGTTTGATGATGTGGACACGGATGCCGATTGCCTGAACCGCGAGATAGTGGCTAAAAGATGGCGATGGATAGAAGAGGCGGCAATCGGCACCCGTTCCATATCAGCGCCTACGACCATCATCTTTTGCGGCAACCGTATTGCGGCAGATTGCAGCATAGAGCGCGCCACCCGTATTGCCGACCATGTGGAAACGGTAAACATCCGCGATGAAAAAGGCCGTTCTTCCTGGCCGGAGAAAAATAACGAACTGGACATAGACCGGGTGCTGGGCCAGAAAAGTTATGCTGCGCAGCAGAAGGAATATTTTAATAACCCGCTTACCGAAGGGTCGGTGTTTAAACAAATGGCATACAAGCCCGCAAAGCAGTTGAGAGAATATGAGATACTCGTATGCTACACCGACCCTTCTTATAAAGACACCAACGATTATAAAGCTACCGTGCTGGTAGGAAAAGCAGATGGTGAATATCACGTCATTAAATGTTACCTCAACCAGGCCACCACAGCCGAAATGATACAGTGGCACTACAACATTATGGACTATGTGAGCGGCTGCAATTGTTATTTCTTCATGGAAGAGGTGTTCATGCAGGATGTGATAATAAAGGAAGTCAGCGATGCAGGAAGGAGAACAGGCAGAACAATTCCTATAAGCGGCGACCGGCGGAAAAAGCCCGATAAGTTCATGCGCATAGAAAGCCTGCTGGAGCCATTGCACCGGAACGGACAACTGTATTTCAGTGCATCGGAAAAAGACAATCCGCACATGCAGCGCCTGGCAGAGCAGTTCATCGCCTTCGCACCCGGCAGCCATGCGCACGATGATGGCCCCGATGCCGTGGAAGGCGCCATCTGGAAGATCACGGAAAAATCAGGTGCAAAAGAAAAAGGTGGTTTTTATTCAGTTGCAAAACCGGTAAATGATAATCGCCTGTAGGGGCAAACCCTCGCGGTTGCCCAATCAAGCTCTTTGAAAATGACAGGAAACATTGTGAGGTACGTAACACACTCCCCTCCTTTTTTCAAGGAGCGGGATGCTGGATGAGGCGAATGCCGAATTCAGCCGGGGTGGTTTTTCTCGTGCAGGACAGAGATTTCCCGTTTTTCAATAAGTTGATTATTGGATGCTTAACAATTCCTGTCATTGTGAGTAAACAATTTGCTGCGCACAAGCTCTTTGAAAATGACAGTTTAGAAAGGAATAAATGCAACCAGCGCTCACGCTAAATTTAGATTCTTTCGTTAAATCAAAACCCTGCCAACAAGGGTAACCTTTAATAGCTTTCCCCCACATTTCAGCGTTAGGCTATCTTTTGCCATGCGGAGCATTTCGGCAAAAGTGCCCTTTTCTTTGGTTCGTTTCTGGCGCCTGTCCCGCTTTTTCGGCGGGAG
>CAISOH010000213.1 GCA_903887005.1 uncultured Bacteroidota bacterium
AAAAATACTTCAGCTGGAAGATAAACCATTAAACATTAAGTTTACTTCACATCCGCATAATGTCCAATGCGGTAATGACTTGGTTTACTTCCATTTTGTGATTTTATTTTATCATCATGAAAATCATGCCGTTAAAATCTTCTGGCATTTAGGGGTGTATCCATTGTGCTTGTCATTTACTATAATCAGGATTTTCTGGTGATGGCGCAACTGCAACGTTATCAAATATTACTTTCCCTGACCATATTAAATCAGAAACTGAAAGCAGCATTTCCAGGTTTGTGATTAACAAGTAATCAATTATTCCACATATACCTCTGATTCCCAGTCATCAATTGGGAAATAACCACCAGCAATATCTGGATGAACCTATTGTCCAAAATCCTTTTTTGTAGATTGTGAATGATTAATTATTTTGGTATAACAATTCAAATGATAGAAGGCCTAATAAGTCGGAACTCAAAAAATATCTTCAGTCAGAATCCACTCACATTCAGCCTGCCTTGTGTTACACATTTGCCGGTAAGCGAGGGTGTGGGTGCAGCACTATTCAAAATTGCGGCTTTGATCATAGCGGCAGTGCTCCCTGGATATGCAGCAGCATACAATGCCGCCGCGCCCGTCACGTGCGGAGTAGCCATAGAAGTGCCGCTGTACGAACCATAACCGGATGCAACCGAACGCCCTGATTTTACCGGCAAGGTAGAATATATACTTTCTCCCGGTGCACCAAGGTCCACGGTTGCAGCCCCATAGTTCGACCAGCTGCTTAGATTTCCCGATGAATTTATTGCAGCCACTGCAATAACATTGGTATTGGTATAATTGGAAATAAAATATTTGTTGATGGTGGCTTTAGCAGCAATAAAATATACATGAAGTTGCTTTTTTCATTTTTCCCTGACATAAAAATTTATGCAGCTTCAATTGCCCCGTAGCAATTTATTTTCCGGGCAAAGGCAGTCTGTAAAGGGATCGGGCAGCCATAAAATTTTATAAAACCAGCGTCCAATCCTTAGGCAAGGGACTTTTACAATTAATTGATATTTTGTACCCTTCTTCTGCCTCAGCATAAATCTACTTTTCTATCGCAGCTATTAACTCCATGCTGTTGGGCTTGGTTTTAGGAGCAAAGATGGCAACGAGCCGGCCACTTTCATTTATGAGGTATTTCTGAAAATTCCATTTTACTTTGCTATCCTCATAGCCATTGTATTTTTTTTCTGTAAGCCAGTGGTATATAGGCGCCATCTTCCTTCCCTTTACCGATATTTTTGCAGCCATAGGAAAGGTAACATTATAATTGAGTTTGCAGAATTCAGTAATCTTTTCATTTGCGCCCGGTTCCTGGAACAGGAAGTTGTTAGCTGGAAACCCGACTATAACCAGCTTGTTACTGTATTTATTATATAGCTCTTCAAGCTCTTTGTATTGAGGGGTGAAACCACATTTGGATGCAGTATTCACTATCAATATCTTCTTACCCTTAAACTGCGCAAAGTCAATGATGCCGCCATCGAGCGCTGCTACTTTAAAATCATAAATACTCTCAGGTAAAGCAACTTGGGGTGGCGCAAAGAAGAATTTAAAAAATAAGAGCATACTAAAAGCCATAGTAATAATAATCAGGACAAAATTAGATCATTTAGAATTGGAATTTGGAATTCGGTGTTTCGTGACCGGATTAATTTTTGCCTGGTATGAGTAATGGTATTTCCCTGCAAATAAAAAGTGTGGATTAACCAATATCAGTGATCAGACTGACCAATATCAGTCGCTTATTGACCTAAATCAGTAACAAAAATGTCTTTTTTCGTTCACTTTGCACATAATCATCTGCGATTCTTTATTACTTAATAAATACTAAGCAGCAGATAATATGCAGATAATATAATTAGTACGAACAATAAAAACAATAAATATGAAAAACAACAGTATGATACAAAGAAAAATGAAATTACCAGGTTTCATTATTACAGGCGCAATAGCAGGAGTAATTACCCTTCTGTTTGCATTTACACCAATACATAAAGAAAAAACTACCCCTCCATGTGCAGGAAAAGCAAATCCTGTTGCAAAAGATGCAGCTTCACTTGAAGCCGGTAAAAGTATTTATAAATTTAAATGCTACTCATGCCATGGCACAAATGGGAAAGGTAATGGCCCGAAATGCGAAGAATTAGACAAAACTCCGCAGGACTTCACTAACGCAGATTTTAAAAAGCAAACAGATGGTGACCTTTTTTGTAAAATTACTGAAGGTAAAACGGTGATGCCTTGTTTTAAACATCAGTTGACAAAAGAACAACGCTGGCAGATAATAAATTATATCCGTTCACTATAACAGCCTCTGTATAACTACTAAACTAAAAAGGGTTTCAGACTTTAAAAGTTTGAAACCCTTTTTCATTTTCTAAAAAGCAATATTTTAATGCGGTAAAAGTAAATGCTGGTTTTTGTTCCAAAAAAACACAACCCCGTCTGAAACCTTGAAAAAGTGTTAGGCGGGGTTGATAAATTCTCTCAGTTCCATCACAAATTCCCATCTTACTGAGCAAGGCAATTTCACATTATGCTTCAGCCATCTCAGGCACTTCTTTTTTATACGATTCTGTCAGTTTCTTCTGCAGATCAGGAGATACCGGTGCATAATGGTCGAATTTCATTCTGAATCTTGCCCTGCCTTGTGTAAGGCTACGTAATGTTGATGAATACTGGTACATTTCTGAATGCGGCACCATGGCTTTGACTACTGTAAAATGCCCTTCGGTATTAAATCCTTCTACTATGCCCCTGCGCATTTGCAGGTCGCCGAGAATACTGCCGGTCAGTTCATCAGGGCATAAAACATCAAGTGCAACCACCGGTTCCATCAACAAAGGACTAGCTTTCTGGAAAGCTTCTTTGAATGCCATCATACCGGCTATTTTAAAGGAGATATCATTGCTGTCCACAGGATGCATTTTACCATCAAATACACATACCCTTACATCAATAACATAGGAACCGGTAAGGGGCCCATGATGCATCTTTTCCATTACCCCTTTTAATATGGAGGGCAGGAAACGGGCGTCTATCACGCCGCCAACGATACAGTTGTAATATACCAGCTTGCCGCCCCAGGGAAGGTCTATTGTTTCCCTTCCTCGTACATTCAGATTCTCCGGCTCCGGCATACCTTCATACCAGGGTTCCATACGTATGGTCACCTCTCCAAACTGCCCCGCACCTCCTGATTGTTTTTTATGGCGGTATAAGGATTCCGCTTTTGACCTGATGGTCTCCCGGTAAGCAATCTTCGGTTTCATATACTGTACATCCAGGTGGTACAGGTTTTGTAGTTTCCATTTGATAACGGAAAGATGCATATCGCCATTGCAATGCAGTAATGTTTGTCCCAGTTCGGCAGATACTTCTACTCGAATGGTCGGGTCTGCTTCCCGTAACTGGTGCATAGCGGACGCAAGTTTTTCTTCTTCGCCTTTTTTATTATTTGCTACCGCAATGCTCAGGGTCGGCTCCGGAAATTCAATGGGCCGCAATTCTATTTGTTTGCCTTTTTCGTGAAGTGTGTTGTTCACATGCGTATTGCGCAGTTTCAGGGTTGCGCCTATGTCTCCGGCCACCAGTTCATTTACGTTTATACGTTTATTACCCTCCATCACATAGAGCTGGTTCAGCTTTTCTGTAACACTGTTACTTTCATTCACCAGTTCCATGCCGGTCCTTACGGTGCCGGAAAATACTTTAAAAAAACTAAGTTCGCCGATGTGCGGTTCAATAACGGTTTTGTATATGAAAATGCATACCGGTCCTTTATTATCACAGGGAAGCGTACCTCCGTTCTTCATTGGTTGTGGAGGCATTTCGCAGGCAGGAGGGCATACATTATCTATGTAACCCATGACCCTCGCCACACCCCTGTTTTGCTTTGCAGAAGCGCAGAATACCGGGAACAATTCATGGCGCGTCATGGAAATATGCAGGCCCATTTTCATTTCATCTTCAGTAAGCTCGCCCTGGTCGAAATATTTTTCCATCAGCGTCTCGTCATTAGAAGCAATGGATTCAATCAGCTCTTTATGCAGCTCTTCAGCTTTTGCTTTTTCGCTTTCCGGTATAGGTAGTTTTTGAGGTTTAGCACCTTCCGCGCCATACTGGTACATTATCATGTTCAGTACATCAATAATCGCATTAAAACCCGATCCGACATTTAAAGGATATTGTACTACTACTACATGATTGCCAAAATGATTTTTTGCTTCTTCAATAGTCTTGTCAAAATCAGCTTTCTCATGGTCCAGCTTGTTTACCAGGAATATGGTAGGTGTTTTGAATTTCTCTGTATATTCCCACACAATATCGGTACCAACTTCCACCCCTGCACTGGCGTTTAATACTATTACGCCGGTATCTGCAACTCTAAGGGCGCTTATCATTTCACCGGAGAAATCATCATAACCGGGAGTGTCAAGAATATTTATCTTATATCCCCGCCATGGTGCATGAAGCAGTTTGGAAAATATGGAATTACCCCTTTCTTTCTCGAGGTCGGAATAATCGCCGACAGTATTTTGTTCTTCAATACTGCCCCTGCGCTGAATAAGCCCTGCTTCAAAAAGCATACTTTCAGCAAGCGTTGTTTTTCCGCTGCCGGAGTGGCCGAGCAGCACAATGTTTTTTACGTGGTTACTGTCAAATTCTGGCATAAAATAGTTTTTTTAAGTTAACTAATAATTGCGCAGAGACTAACTCCAGATTAAAGGAAGATTATTTTTTATCACGTCGAAAAAAGCTAATCCCCGCGGATATCAATTATAAATTTACTTAAAAATGTCACATTCTACATAGTCTGCAACAATTTTATTATTCAGATATTGCTTCTTTATGACAATATATGGAAGTGGCGTTTTTTCAACTTACAACGACTACTTTTTTGATGTCATATAACAGCCTGTTTAATGATTTTTATCAGGTTTTTGAATTAGGTTATTGATTATAGTTTTTCTTTTCAATATAATGTGACCGGATTGGACTTATCCGGAACTGAACCTAAAAATGCATAGAATTAACGCCTTAATCTACGCATATAGTGCGTAAAATAGCTTTAAAGTAAAATGCAACTCATTGCTAATGCTGGTACCAGCTCATGCAGTAATACCCTTTATCATTATGGATGCCTATGTAAAATGTTTTGTTGGACAGCCCCCAATAATTCCATACTAAGCTTTTTAATTTTGCCATATCGCCGGTGTACCTGTAAATAAATTGTTTCGACCAGCTACATCCACCATCATGCGGAAAAGTATTGGAGCCAAGTAATTTGAAGTATTGATAATCACCGGGTGCAAATGAAACCGTTTCTACCCCATAAGCATTCAGGGAATCCATAAATGATGACAGCAATGCCGGATATACCCCCGAGGAATCATAGCAAACTTCGCCCCAGATGGTATTATCAGGCACACGCATCAATGTATCAATAGTATAAGAAACAACAGGGCCTGTGATACCGGAAATAATATAAGACTGTTTACTGACGTTGAGAACACTGGTATTTAAACCGCCATTAGTAACATAGATATTGTAGTTATTATTAGTCAGAACACCTAAATCAATGGTAGCAGTGGCGGGCCCGGTACTGGTCAGGCAAATTTCCGGTTCATAAACATTATCAAAGTGAATTGTGAATGTATTGCCTGTTTGGGATATGGAGTAGATTAATGAGAAGTTGCAGCAGCCAAAAATTTGCGTGGTATGGCATTTGAGCTGCAGATGCCTTCCTGCGCCTGTGCTATCCAGGGTTTCAAACATAGAAATAACAACCTTCCCATCAAATGGTACATAACTTCCGGAGCTGCTGGCCGGAGGTGTATTTTTCCTGCATGAATGGAAAGCCATGCAAAAGAAAAGAAGAACGGCGGTTAAAAATGAAGTTCTCATTTTGGAATAACGTTAAAATGGAAAAATTAGTTTATTGTTTTACAAATTTTCTGACCTCGGTGCTGTTTATTTTTATGAAGTAAATGCCGGTGGGTAGGGAGGAAACATTTACTGCTGCTTTTTCTGTATTGTACTCATGGGTATATACTGGTTGGCCTAAGGGGTTGGCAATGGTTATTTGGGAGATTTTATTTGTTGAGGTGATGGTAAGTTCTGTGGTGGTGGGGTTTGGGTAAATCGTAATAAAAGTTTGAAAAGTCAAATCATTGATATAAACTCTGTTCACAGTGTCAGTATTGACGAAAAGGTTAGGGAATGTTTCATATGAGGAGCTAGGCATTGTTACAGCATGGGAAATGTAACTACATGCTGCACCGCTAAGATTGGGAGAACTGATACAATGCAAGTCGTTAGTCCTCCAACCTTTAAAGTAAATTATACCATTCGGCCCAAGTCTTAGGTCTGCACCCAAAGAAGAATCTGTTACAACAAATTTTGATGCCTGAATAGCAGCAATGGTAGGGAGAGAAATATTGTATTGAATAATGCAATGATTCCCGTTTGAGTATAGTTTAGAATTATCTGGAGAAAACTCAATCCCATAAACATTGTTATTGGCAGTATCTATTTCCTTGCAATTAGAAACAATACCTGTATTAGGGTCAAAATCATACAATAGAGTTCCATAAAATTGACCGGATTCGTATACGCCTTGTGCAATTTTCCTCCTATCTGGACTTTCCCGCAACATACTCCAAGCATAGCATTGAGATCCGTGAAAAATTCCTGCCTCTGAAACTACCGGAGCGCTAATGCCAGATGATGTAATGTTAAATGCTAAAAACAGCGGAGTGTCTTCCTTATGAGTTACCAGCCAGATATTATTGTTATTGCCTGTGATGGCAATCATATTTTCACCCAATGTATCTTGTAATGGCGTACCCAATGTAGTTGCAATAACATCTCCCAATCCCCCAGCTAAAGTCATATCAACGATCGAATAAGCCAAATTACCTTGACCGACGCTTGCTAAGGAAAATAAATAATATTGGCTGGACTTGCCAATAACGGGTATGATAAGTGCTGCCTGTTCTGTACTAATAGTATTGAACGAAACAATAGATGAGCCGGTCGGCATTACTGCGCCCGTTTTGTTATATACTTTCATCCCGTTGGAATAAAACAAAAGATGTCCTGACGAATCACATACCGAAGCACATCCTTCTGGCTCCCCCATACCAATGTTCATGCTGGTAGTAATAGATACCGGTCTACCTGAATTAAAATCCAATCCAGTTCCTAAGCCAAAAGCCCATACTTTATTTTGGTTAGTATAATATTGACCTGAAAGGTCATTGAAAATTAAGAAAATAAAAAGGGTAAATATCCATTTCATAGGTAAATCTTATATAGTAAAAGTACGAAAGATCACGATATATGAATGCTGTTTTCATTTTCACCCTCACCCCAACCCCCTCTTATCCGGCTTCCCCAAAGCGGTATAAGGCAGTTCCTCCAAAAATTCAATATGCTTAGGCATCTGAAATCTTGCCGCACGTGTAGATAGCCAATGATGAATTTCTTCTTTATGGAGATTGCCGTTATCTACAGGCACAATAAATGCTTTTAGCCATTGCTATAAATTCATCAATGTTTTTTAGCATAATCGCGTGTTAAAATAAATGCTTAAATTTGTAGTAAATAAAAAGTATGGTACTTGTATTGAATAAAGGAGCCAGCAAGAAAGATATTGATCTGATCAATAAAAAACTCAACCAGATACCTTCGCGAAAAAAACTGGATGCAAAAAAGTATTGTGGGGTAATTAAGCTGAAAGAAGACCCGTTAGCTATCCAAAAAAAGTTAAGAGATGAGTGGGAATAAGATAGTGCTTGATACAAATATTGTCTTATATTTATTGGCTGGAGATGAAACTTTGTCTGCCTTTTTACAGGATAAGGAAGGTTATGTATCCATTATTACAGAAATGGAATTAATTGGCTATCCTGATATCACAGCTAAGGAACTTAACCAGATAAAAGGGTTTTTAGAAGATTGCACTGTTGTGGATATAAACGAAGAAATTAAACAAATTTATTCTAAGCTGCGCAAGCAATACCGGCTCAAGTTAGGGGATGCCACCGCCGCCGCAACAGCCATTTATTTAGACCTTCCTTTTATGAGCGCTGATAAAGGTTTCAGCAAAGTAGCAGAACTTCAATTAACAGCCTATATACCGTAACATTCAAGTTCACTTTTTCACCTCAACCCCTTCTTATCCGGCTTCCCCAATGCCGTATAAGGCAGTTCCTCCAAAAACTCAATATGCTTAGGCATCTGAAATCTTGCAGCGCGTGTAGAAAGCCAATGATGAATTTCTTTTTTATGGAGATTGCTGTTATCAGCAGGTACAATAAATGCTTTCAACCGTTGGCCGAATTCGTCATCACTTATTCCTATAACTGCCGCATGTTTAATGTCTCTGTGCTTCATGAGAATATTTTCCAGTTCAGCGGGATATACATTTTCGCCGCCGGAGACTATCCTGTCATCCATCTTGCCGCATAAATAGTAATAACCTGCCTTATCCCTGTAGCCAAGGTCGCCGGTTTCAATCCAGTTGATATCATTGTTCTTTACAGCCCATTTGCTGTTTACGCAAATTCTACCTATCAGGCCATCAGTAACTTCTTTGTTGTCTGCATCCAGCAGGCGTATGGTAGCACCTGCAATGGCTTTGCCTATAGTATTTGGCGCATATTTTAAATCAGCGGGAGTAGCCATAATACAAACCCCGGCTTCGGAAGTTCCGTAAAGATTAAAAAGTACAGGGCCAAGCTTGTTGTGAGTTTCTTCCACTAATTTAACATCCAGTGCGGCCCCTCCGGAAATAATGCAATTTAAGGAACGTAAAGCCACGGGATCATGTGACAAAATCCTGTAGAGCATTAAAGGCACGATGGTTACCGCCTCTATGTTGTGTTGTTGTATCAGTTCACAAGCTTTTTGTTTATCAAATATTGGCAACAGAAACATTTTCATGCCTGATATCATTGACATAAATACGGACGCTATTCCAAAGCCGTGATAAACAGGTGTTGCTATGTAAACTGATTTGTAATCATTCAAATTCAGCTTTACTAAAATGTGGAAAAAGGGATCCAGGAAATTAATTACTGAGGGTTTCCGTTCTGCGGTTTTGAAGTCTCCTGTGGTGCCACCCGTGAGCACAATGATTTTTCCGGAATGGGATCTTTTAATCTTTTTACCAGGGGCTGTTTTGCTTTTCGACAGGCTATTAATACAGGGCAGGTCAGGGCTGTAAGCCGGAATAGCTTTATGGTTAAGAGCAGATTGATTAATCAACGCTGAAACTTCGGCATCGTAAATGATTAGATCAAAACAGTGCTGTTTTATTAAGGCGTTGAATTGCGAACTACTCATTTCCGCATTCAGCAGATACATATCTGCTCCGGCATAGGAAACTGAAAATATTGACTTAATTAAAGCAGCATGATTCCGGCAGATTACTGCAATTTTTTTCCCGGCTGTAACATGGTATGTGTCCCTGAGAATTATGGTTAGTTGTTCTGTCTGCGTCAATAAATCACCATAGGTAAGTTTTTCCTGTTCGTCCACTAGTGCAATGTTCTCCGGGTGCAATTTTGCTGCAAAGCGAAGCAGCGCCATCAGGTTGATACCGGATTGAAATATAGCGCTTGCCAGGTGGTAAAGCCCGGCCGGCGTTAATAACTTAATACGGTATAGTTTTTGGAGGGTTTTTAGCATATCAATTATTTTAATTGTCGAAGGTTAAAACGGTTGGTTTTGGTATGGTGCCTGAGGTGTCCCACATCTTCAGGATGTGGGACACCTGTGAGCCCGTAATTCAACTCAACTGTTTTTGATCCATAAGCTTCTTTTTTAACCAATAGGTATTCAATGCCTCCCATGGATATCTGAAAATAACAGACGCCAGTTGCCCGAAGACTAACCACCACGGTGCATACTTTCTTCTCTTGTTAATTATGGCCCTGCAAATAATTGCAGCTACATGATCCGGATTCATCGCAGGCATTTTTTGGTATTTGGCGGTAGGGGCTATCATCCTTGTTTTTACCAGGGGTAGATAAATAGAGGTGGTGCTTACCCCGGTTGCATTCAGTTCCGGCGATGTGCAGCGAAACCAATTATCAAAAGCTGATTTCGAAGCCTGGTAAGCAGCCCAGTATGGCGCAGGGGCCAGCAAAACAGAAACGGAAGATATATTGATGACATGGCCTTTATTTTTTTCAAGCACAGGTATTAACGATAATAGTAACTGAACAGGTCCGAAATAGTTGATGGCCATAGTGCGGGTGAAATCATGTTGCCGGTCCAATGAATCATTAATGGAGCGCCTGATTGACTTTCCTGCATTATTAACAACAATATCAACTCCGCCGGGAAGCTGGTGAATAATAGGTAATAACGCAGCTACTTCTGCAGGTTTGGATAAATCTGCAGGGAAAACACTTACGTATCCTCCCTGCTTTTCAATCTTGTTTTTTATGGAATTTAATTTTTCTGCTGTCCTTGCTACCAATATTAAATGCACGCCGGTATTGGCTAATTTGTAAGCAAGGCTTTCGCCAATTCCGAAACTTGCGCCTGTTATTAATATAGTTTTACCTTTCAGCCGTTCTCTCAGCCTTTCTTCATTGAATCCAATGGGAGGAAACAATATCAGCTCCGGGAAACTGTATTTGTAAGCTGTAAACATTCTTGCAAGAGCATCTGATGGTGTTTAAAGATACCAAAGTGAACGCCAATAAAAAATAAATCACCTTCGCTTATCCCAAATAAAATTGTTTGATAGAATGATGTTGTCTAAAGTCATTAAACCAGCTAAATAGCAGGTTCCCCTTCAGGGGGCAGGGGTGTGTCAGGGCTTTCTGCTAATTTCCATTATACGCTCCGGGTACTTACACTCCGTGAATCCAAACTGTTTATATAAACCATGCGCATCCTTTGTCGCCAGCTTAATGCTCTTTAATCCCTTTACCCAGTCAAGCCCGAATAATGTTTCCATCATTTTTTTGCTGATACCCTTTCCTCTATGCGTTCCTTCCACATACACATCTGCGAGGTAACCGAATGTTGCATAATCAGTGATTAACCGTGCGAATGCAATTTGTTTATCACCATTCAAAGCGCCAATGCAAAATGAATTGTCGAAGGAGGCCTTAAAAGTTGTAAACGGAACACCCTTACACCAATACGACTCCTCCGACAACCATTTATGAACATCATGTACTTTCATGAGGCTTTTATCGGTAGTAATGGTATAACCTTTATAATCAATGGTTATTGGTTGCATACTCTGTGTTACTTGTGATAATAACTACTTCTAAAATCAAATTGCCGGGATGCTGAATTCAAGCAGCAAATGCAACGTTATGTAAATTTAGCAATTTAATTGGTGAGGTAAAATTGTTCTTTTTTCTAGGCCTGTTGTTGAGCTTTTCTTGCACTTTATCTATCCTGTCCTGCGATATTGCGTTGAGGT
>CAISOH010000214.1 GCA_903887005.1 uncultured Bacteroidota bacterium
ACCTCAACGCAATATCGCAGGACAGGATAGATAAAGTGCAAGAAAAGCTCAACAACAGGCCTAGAAAAAAGAACAATTTTACCTCACCAATTAAATTGCTAAATTTACATAACGTTGCATTTGCTGCTTGAATTCAGCAAAACTATGTTGTCCAATAATAAATATACTATCTTTGAATATTTCCATCGCCTTAGGATAATCATCAAGGTATATTATGTTTGATATACTGAATGTATCATTATTGATGTTTATCCGTGATATGGAACAGCCATATGACCCAACTTGACTTGTTTCAACAAAAAATACGCTCTCTTTATACTTATACAAAAAACGAATAGATGAATTTATCATTGTTTCAATTGTAATCCGGTTACGGTACTGTGGAGCATAAAACAATTCTGAACCTGGATTTGTCCAACTACCATTGGATCCATAAACAATATTCCCGCCAACAACAGGTAATGACAACCCCATACTATAGTCTGGTCGGCTGTACTTAGAAATTTCAATACTATCTCCAACTTTTTTTACTGAGAATCCATCATCTAAAAAATTTAATTTTTTTCTTTTAGAACTTCCACTAAATGGCAACGGGATTTTTTTAAAATCAGATAACTTGTATGTCTGTGCAAAAGAATCACAGATAATGAAAGATAAAAACAACGTGCTGAAAAGACATTTATACAAAAAGCTTATTAGCATGATTAGAAATTTATTAAAACTTAAAAATGTTTTGTTTTTCGGATTTTGTCTGCCCGAAACAAGTTATATTTCATAAGCAATAGTAAAATAATTATTATAGCTCTCATAAAATAGTAACGTTTGAATTGACAAAAGCTAAAGTAACACAATAACCCAAAATCTTCAACCGAAAAAAAATTTACTAACACAAAAAGTGTATCATTTAATAAAATAACTCTTGTTTATTTGATGCAATTATCGTATATTTTAAATATAAAATATTGCAATCGCAGATCAGCTAAATTATTTATATTAAAATAATTATCATACCATGATACTCTAAAACAAGAAGATTTCGAGACAATTAAAGCAAGTTCGTTAAGTAATGACAGTTCGTTCTATTGTGGTGAAATTGTAAATCCAAATTCATACCTTACAATCCATTCATATTGATATTGATATTGAAATGTTTGGCCAGCTAAAGGGGAAAAAAACATACTAATTATTTATGTTTTTAATAAGGCTATATTAACTCTACGTAAAAAACAGACATTAAAAAAATAATAATGAAATAATTGAGAACTTTATTTTATGCTATGATGATATAAGAATGGTTAATGATTTAAAAACACAGATTTCCCACATTCTCCACATTGGCCCCACATTGCCCTTAGTTCTTCTTGCTAAAAAAATCCTTCAGTTCCCTGCTCATTTGCTCGCCGCGTTTTTTCAGGTCCTGTAGTTCATTACCCACGTTCTTTGTGATATCGTGAAAGGTCATTGGGCTGCCATTGTTCATATTAAACAGCTCCTCGCGGCTCTTGGCAGCGGGAATTACCATCCATGCTATTAAGTATGCGATAAAGCCGATGCCGAAGGTGAGAAATAATACCACCATTACCAGCCTGATTATTACTGGGTCTATATCGAAATAATGAGCTATCCCGCTGCAAACCCCTCCAAAAATCTTATCGTAAGGGTCGCGTAAAAGCCGGTCGTGGGTGTATGGGTAAGGTCGCCCCCCAAAAGTTTGGGATGCGGAATTATAGGTATAAGAATTGGGGCCGGACGATTGAGGTCCTGCGCTTTTAGGCCCGTCATGCAGGTCGCTGGCAGCGCCAAGGGTATCTATTACTTTTTGCACATCCGGGCGGTCTATGGCCGGTGAATTCCCTTCAAGGCGTATTGAAAACAGTTCAGCAATCCTGTTTTCAATATCTTCAATGATCTCTTTGCCATCATCACCCTTGAATTGCCGTTCAAGAGAATTGATGTATTCCTTTAAAAGGATGTAGGCGTCTTCTTCTATCGGCAGTATGCGGCCGGCAATGTTTATTTGTATGATACGTTGCATAAAAGTGGTTTTATAATTTAAACAGTCAAGTCATTTACAGCTTTACTTAATTCCTGCCAGGTAGCCAGTAGCTGTTCGTAAAATGCCACTCCGCTGCCAGTCAGTGTAAAATATTTCCTGGGGGGGCCGGATACCGATTCCTCCCATCGGTAACTAAGCATACCCATATTTTTGAGGCGTGTCAGCAGTGGGTATAAAGTACCTTCCAGCACTACCAGTTTTGCCTCTTTCAACTCCTCTAATATATCACTGGGATACGCTTCTTTATGCCTTTGTATAATACCCAATATACATAGTTCCAACAAACCTTTCCGCATCTGGGATTCTGTATTATCTGCCGCCATTCCTTTTCATTTTCTGTACAAAGGTAGGTAAAAAAAGGTATTGTGCAATGCATAGTACCTTGTTAAATAAAAATTAAAAGAAATTACTACATGCCGCTTTCCCTGATTATACCTCATTAGAAGGGATATTCAGAGAAGAAAAACTTCAATAAAATCATTATCGTGGCACTGTATTTTAAGAAGAAGTTTCTGTAATAAATATCGTTCATCAAAAAACCAGAAACTATGAAATACACACTATTGATAGGCGCAATACTTACGGCAGCTTCTTCCTGTTTCGCGCAAGCGGATTGTAATAAAGATCACCCAATATTTAATTTTGATAATGCCGGGCAACCCAAAGAGGTCAGGGCTTTAGGTAGTAATCCCGAATTTCCGGCTCTTAGCAGATTATCAACCAGGCAGCAGGTGCTTGCGGCAATGAGAAACGGGCATATGAGTGAAAGGAAAAAAACTGAATTAAACAATATGCTGAAGGGATTGGGTTTTGAAAATGGAGTCAGAGATGTAAAATTATCATCGATAAGCGCTGCCAATATACCTTATGGAACAACAGGGAATATGGGTGATGGGAATTATAATACCTCATACACTAAATTAACAGGTAACCCCAATGGATCTAAAGCATGGAAAATAACTTCAGACAAAGGGTGTTATATGTATTTCCTGGCAAAATGCGGAAATGCTTTTGCAGAAAATATGGGGGGTGAAACCTCTAAAACCGCCTGTATAACAGCTCCGGTAAATATAACCACCCAACCCAAAATAATAACCACCGGAAACCCTGCAGAACTGGCGACAACAGAGAAGAATGTATATATCTACTACCACCAGCGGTATCATAAGAAATCACTAAACAGCTACGCAAATGCTGAAATACCTGATTCCCGTCCTTCAAAGCCACTTTTGTTAAGTAGTAAAGAAAAGGCGGAGCTGGTGCCTCATGAATATAGAGTTACCGTTACCGCTCCGGATGACAAAGTGAAAGTGTGCCACGGTAAACCGGTAGAAGTGGCTGCAAATATCAATGTAGAGTATTCATCTGCTTATACAGGTAATTACCCCGGCAAAACAAGTGAATACAGGAAAGTATCAAAACATGTTTATAAGAAGTCAATGAGAAAAATGCGCCGGGCAAAACATAAGGAAGATAAAATTGCCCGCATAACCCATGTCCCGGTAAGTCACAACAGTTAGCAGATCACTTTTTATTTAAATTCCGGCCACAAAAGCTTAACCTGAATTATTCATAAAAAAAGGAAAAACCCTTGTGTGATTTAAGATAATTGCTTATCTTACAATTAGTTAGAAAGTTATCACACTATGAGTTTTTCCAAAAATAAAGGTACGACAAGTTTTGAAAATAGCCAGTCT
>CAISOH010000215.1 GCA_903887005.1 uncultured Bacteroidota bacterium
AGTTTACCGCAATACTATAACAGCGAAGAACGGGACAATTAATGAGCGGATCAGGTTAAGTAATACATTAGCTAACGGCATGTATTTACTGAATGTCCGTTCAGAGGCCGGGAACCAGGTATTCCATTTGGTAATTGAGCAGTAGGAATAATAATCATAAAAGCTGATTTTATAAAAAATGCCGAAGTAAAACTCCGGCATTTTTTATAACTTATATTACCTCTGAAAACAGGGCAGGATTTAGACTTTCTATTTTTCGTTAATTTCGCAACTCTCTAATTGCAGATTCTGAATCAAACCCTTTTACAAATTTTTTATGCTCATCATAAAGAATAATTGAAGGGAATTGCCTTATGCCGAAATAGTCCATTGAAAAGAAATCATTGTCCCTGCCAACTATTTTAATATTTTTATAACCGCTTAAATTAAATTCGTTATAAAAACTGCGTAGCGGGACAAGATTACGAATAGGGGTGACGAGATAAAAATCAATATTGGAGAACGAATCTATTCCTATAAAAAATTTTCTGAAAAAGTCCCTGCAATGGGAACATTCAGGACCGAAAATAATAAATACTGTTTTTTTACCTTCAGGGATACCGGAGGTGTTGAAAAATGTAGCACTATCCGGAAGCATTATGTTGAATGAAGGTAAATCCGGGTTTCGCTGGCATGGGGGCCTGTTGTCCACCAAGGCTACTTTTTTATGCTTGTCATCAGTTTCCTGGGCATTAATACGTAAAACAGAAAGGCTGAATAGCGCTGATAGTAAAATGATCCTTTTCATACAGGCTAAAATTAGCGAAAACATTTTTAATGAAATAATCAACGTTATTTAATGAGTAAAGTAAAATATGTCACCATCTGGTTTAGTGATCATTAAGTAAATGATATTGGACTTCATACCGGATGAAAAATGTGCAAAAAATGTCTCTTACAAAGACTTGAGTTGATTTTTTTTGCTCATTGCGTAAGATTGCTTCGTACCTGTCAATGACATTTAGGCAAGTGTTTTATAATCAATTTGTTGGAAAATGATAAGAAATGGGAATCTCTGTTCTGCACGAGAAAAACCACCGGCTGTATTCGGCATTCGCCTCATCCAGCATCCCGCTCCTTGAAAAAAGGAGGGGAGTGTGTTACGTACCTCACAAAGTTTCCTGTCATTTTCAAAGAGCTCCGATAGCTATCGGAGCGCAGTAAATTATCTACTTACGAGGACAAAGGAGGGGTGAGGTCGAATGAGCGGTGTGAGCGCACATTTTGCTGATTTTTGTCGCTCCAAAGTTCTTTCCTCGTGATACTTTTCTGTTACAATTAACGGATAAGATGTTTTTTTAACAAGGGTTTCTATATGTATGCGACGAATAGCCTCATTTATATTCTGTAGTCGGGAAGTGGTTGACTCCCCTCCTGTTTTTAGGTTCCTGCAAAGGAACGAGCGATAGCTCTGGAAGGGGGTGGTTGGCTCGTTACTGTTTCAAAAATTTCGTTATAGTTTTCTGTTTTTCATTGTCTGTGACTTTTACGGTATATACTCCGGGTGGTAGGCTGGCTATGTTCACGGTTGTTTACAAGCAAGACAGGAACTCAAAAAAATGAAATAATCATTCGTTTATTCTTTTACAATTTTTATTACTCTTTTTTCATCCTCATTACTAATTATCTCAAGAATATACATGCCTTTTGGAACCGTATTCAAAGAAATAATGTTATTACCTTCTTTAAGAATGCCGTGCAACATCATTGAGCCTACTATGTTTAGGATTCGATAGTTTGATGTTTTTTCTAAGTTATCTATTTTAATGAAGTCATTAGAAGGGTTTGGGTAAATAGATAAGTTTACGTTTGGGTGGTTTTCATTTCTTAAGTAATGGCAATGAGGATATGAGACTTTGCGAATACGTCTGTTGCTCGGTTCAGGAATATACAAATTACCACAAGTATCAAAAGCAACTCCTGCGGGATAATCTAATGATGTAGCAGTTGCCACGCCGCCATCTCCGCTAAAGCCGCCCATACCATTACCGGCAACGAGATGTAATATACCTGCGAGATCAATTCGGTAAACTCTTCTGTTGTATTCATCTGCTATGAATATTTGCCCAAAGTTAATAGCAAGTCTGATTGGATTAATTTGCGCCATTGTTGCGGGGATATTGTCAGCCAAGTATGTTGCAATACCATTCCCAGCAATAGTAGTAATGATACCAAATGTGTCTACTTTTCGTACACGATTACCAACAGTCTCTGCTATATATATGTTACCAATATCATCTGACACAAGCCCAATCGGCAACCCTAATTGTGCAGAAGTTGCAGGCCCTCCATCTCCCGTAGAAACAGTACCACCATTACCGGCAAAAGTACTAATGATTCCAAGTTTATTTATTTTACGCACCCTGTAGTTAAAACCATCTGCAATATAAAGGTTCCCATATTTATCAAAGCAAAGATCAAGAGGGTCATTCAGTGATGCGCTACTGGCAGGTCCATTATCACCACTAAAAGCACTTGAATCAGTTCCAGCTATTGTGCTAATAATACCAGTGCCTTTATCCACTTTACGTATTCTAAAATTGCCAGCATCAGCAATGTATAAATTGCCTGAAGCATCTAATGTTATAGACTTAGGTAAATTCAAATCACAATCTGTCGCTTGAATATTATCAGTAAATCCAACGATACCGCACCCTGCGACAGTTGTAATTTGTCCCGAAATATCAACTCTCCGTATTCTATTCGAACCCAGTTGATCGGCAAAAAAATAATTACCAATATTATCAAAGACTCCTTTGCAAGGATCTGGGATACCCGCAGCAGTCGCAGCTACTCCATTCCCGCTGTAGATATTACTTCCGGTTCCTGCAAATGTTGTAATAATCTGCCCCTGTACTACAAATTGGAATGAGAGCAATAAGAGAAGAAAAAACCTGTTCATAGGGCACATTTAATAAAACAAATATAGGGATTAATTCATCATGAATATTTATTTTATTTGGCTTTTATTTTACCCCCGACCCCTACAGCAGAAAAGCGGGACCTTGTTCAGGAGAGTGCTAAATGTTCAGACCTTACATTCCTTAACATGCAACCGGCATCTCTCCGTAGCATTTTATTTCTTATGGCAGCAGCAAGACTTAATCTCATTGTGGGCTATTACTACTTTTGGGCTGAGGTAGGGTATGCCTAGGTTCATGCCTCTTAAAATAAACAGGCATCCGAATGCGAAAACAACTACCGGAACTAATTTTCTGACATTATTCGTTCGTAAAAAAGCAAGTTTTGTTTTTAACAAGGTAATACTAACGAGCATAGGTAATGTTCCAATCCCAAAGATGTACATCATTGCTACGGATTGAAGGGTAGTGGTTGCTGTGAGTGATGCTGACAACGCCATATATACCAGGCCGCAGGGCAGCAATCCGTTTAACATACCTGCAATAGCAATTGTACTCAATCCAGGCTTCCCGATAATATTGCCTAATTGTTTTTTTACCTGCTCCGCCCAGGGCAATTTAAACTTTATAAAATGATTAGGAATAAATGAAAGAATACCTGCCACTAATAAAGTTGCACCAAGTATAATAGAAATATACTGTTGCATTTTGGGGTCGAACAGGCTGCGGAAGGAGTGTAAAATAACGGCAAGAAAGGCATATACGGATATCCTGCCCGTATGATACAAGCCAAGGGCAATTACTTTTTTGAATCCTTTATACGCCTGGAATGGCATGATCCATACAATAGGCCCGCACATACCCGCGCAATGCAGGCTGCCGGTAAAGCCCATGAGCAGAGCCATTGTGTAAGTAATTGCGTTCATTACGAGTGCAGCATTATTTCTGATTCCTGGTAATAATTTTTCCCGTCAACAGTGCAACTGATCTTAACAGTGTATCTTGTATTCTGAAGCCTGTTGCGGGGTATGGACGCGCTGTTGTTCTGTGCGCTGATCTTAAAACTACGATCCCATTGTGCATTTACCGGAGCGTAAAACTCTATATTGCCTGATAATTCTTTATTCCTGAATTCTTCAGGAAAGTCAATGGTAACTGAATTTTCATTGGCATGTACCATAAGCGGAGCTGATAAAGCTGATTGATTTTTGCCGGCGTCTATTATTTTCTGATAGCCTATTTCCGCATCGTAGTAATCTTTGGAAACCAGGTCGAAATGCTGGTTGTTACTGGCTATTACAAGGCAGAGTATCAACACTACAAAGCTGCCATATAACAGCGCTATTTTCCATCCCCATCCTATTCTCATAACTATATGGTTTTAATAATCAATGTCAATAACTTAGCGAGTAAATTATGTCACCCCATCGGGGGTTTAACATATACTCCAATGATTTTGCTATAATAATATCAACCCTTCGGGTTTAGCATTTATCTTAAGTAATGACATTGGTTTTATAATAATCAATTACCACTAAAAGGCCCAAGGAAAGAAGTCGTAATTGTGCTTATTTTTTCCTTTCCTTCATACACACCAATTTTCAAAATAGTCTTCCTGTTCTTAATTTGCTCACTATTGATATAAATAAACATTGTTCCTAAAGTATAGCCATTTTGCGGAATAATAAATTTTCTTTCCCCTACCAGTTTTATGGTCCCATCAAAGTTCTCTGCAACCATGGTTAGTTCTTTGTCTTTAAAAGTCTTATTGAGCAGTTTATAGGAATAGAGATTGCTCATCTGGTGATTAGGCCATTCCTGATAAAGCTGGCCAGGAACGCGCAGCACTGTTATTCCTACATCAGTACGGGTAGCAAGCAGCCAAACTAAAATGCCGAGCAAAATACACATCACAATACTATAAGCTTTCATGCGCCATGTAAAATGCCATGGCATTTTCTTTGCGATATTATTTTCAGATGCGTAACGGATAAGGCCGGCTGGCAGGTTAACTGCCTTCATCATTTTATCACAGGCATCAATACAAGCTGTGCAGTTGATACATTCCAGTTGGGTGCCATTGCGTATATCAATGCCTGTGGGACATACTTTGACACATTGCTCGCAATCAATACAATCGCCAATGGTGCGTGTTTCATTTTTATGAAACTTACCGCGGGATTCACCTCTTTTATAATCGTATGCAACAATAATAGAATCACGGTCGAGCAACACGCCTTGCATACGGCCGTAGGGGCAAATGACCGTACATACCTGTTCACGCATCCATAAGTAAATAAAAAAGAAAACGGTAGTGAAAACAGCCATTGAAATAAAACCACCCAGATTTTTCGCAAATGACCCGGTTATTATTTTTTCAAGTTCATCTATCCCGATAATGTAGGCAAGAAAAGTATTTGCTATAATAAAACTAACTATCCAGAATACAGCCCATTTTAATATTTTTTTAGCCGCTTTTTTTGCATCCCAGGGCGCTTTGGCTAATAACTTTTGTTCCACGCCATTTCCTTCTATCAAATATTCGATCTTACGGAATATCATTTCCATAAAAATAGTCTGCGGGCATACCCACCCACAGAATACACGTCCGAATACAACTGTGAAAAGTGCAATAAAAATGATAAAGACTACCATTCCCAAAGCGAAAATGAAAAAATCCTGTGGCCAGAATATCTGTCCAAACAGGATAAATCTTCGTTGCAGAACATCTAAAAGGAAAATAGGGTGGCCGTTTACTTTCAGAAAAGGTAAGCCAAAGAAGACTATAAGATATATAGCTGTAACCAATAAGCGGGCGTTATAAAACTTACCTGCAGGTTTTTGCGGAAACATCCATATCCTCTTCCCCTTTTGATCAACTGTAGCGACCTTATCTCTAAAGGATGTTTCCGTAACATTTGTTTCAATCATTACAGATCTATTTACCAGCTATCTTTTTATTAGCTGCTGTACTATCTATTGTTTTTTTAGTACTATCTATGGCTCCGGGAGACTGTCCGGCTTCAATATATAATTCGCCCTGCGGTGCTTTTGGTACAGCAGGTTTAGTTCCTTTCAATGATTTTACAAAGCTTGCCAGTTGTTGTATTTGTTTTGCCGAGAAATCATCTTTCCAGCTTTTCATGCCTTTTTCCTGCCAGCCGTATTTGATAGTCTTGAAAATATCCTTAATACTGCCGCCATGGAGCCAGTATTCATCTGTAAGATTTGGCCCTACAATTCCACCGCCATCAGCAAGATGGCATGGGGCGCATGTTTTGATAAATATCTCTTTGCCTGCCGCTATTTCATTTGCATCTGTAAGCAGCGTAACCGTATTTTCATCAATATTATTTCCAGCCATAGCCAGGTATGCCGCTTTTTGTTCCTCGCCTTTTTGCATTTCCGCCAGGTACTCTTCTTTCTGGCTGGGGCCTTCATTAGAAATATGATACCGGTATAAATAAATACAAGCAACGATAATGGTTAAATAAAAACCGTATTTCCACCACGGGGGCAAGCTATTGTCTAGTTCCTGGATGCCATCATAATTATGATCTAGCAGCAAATCTTTTTCTTTTTCAATCGGTACAGCTGCATTGAACTTGTCCCAGAACCAGCTTTTCTGCACAACAGGTTTACCTCCAGGTACCTGTACCAGTTCCGGTTTATTTTGAAGTGCCGAAAGCAGTTGTTTAATGAAAAGTACCAGTGCGAATATCACAATTAACTCCAGTAATATTACCGTCATGATGGCATAAAAATCATCTTTGGGAATACCACTGATAAAATTTGAAACAGGGGCAGCAGCTTTTTCAACAACTTTTCCCGCGGCGGGTGCAGCCTGTGCAAATGCCTGCGTTCCAGAGATGCCTAAAACAACTAACAGCAATATTGTTTTCACAATGCCCTTATCCTTTTTTTCATTTTGTAACTTGTCCTTTAATGCAATAGCGAGCTGCCGCAATGTACCTGCCAGCATTCCGATAATGAACAGCAGTATAAGCATCAGACCAACCAAACTGATAAGCGCAATATTGTAACTTTCAGTACTGGCCTGATTGCCTGCTGCAAATACAAATGCCGGGAATAGCAGCACAGCCGCTAAGATCATTGATATTTTATTTTTTGAGCGCATATTTATGCCTGTTTGTTATTGATAAATATTTATTCAGTTTCATTACCGGGAAACGGTATGTTTTTCAATACACTTATGTACTTTTTATCTGCCATTAAAATCCATAAAAGCAGACCTGAGAAGAACAGAACGAATATTAGCAGGGAAATCATGGGATATATGCCGACTCCGGTAATCCGTTCCAGATAATGTATGAATTTCATGATTGAATAGTTTTTAGATTATTGATTTGCCGCTGTTTTTTGTTCCAGTTTAATATCAGTTCCTACACGTTGCAGATACGCAATAAGGGCAATTATTTCTTTATTGCTTTTAATCGTTATCTTATCCATTGCGAGGCTTTTCCTTATCCCATTGGCCTGAATCATCAGGTCCTGATTTGCTATCTTATCAAAACCTGCAGGGTAGGGAACACCAAGCGTCATCATAGCCCTTATCTTCGCCGGCGTTATTGCCGTATCAATGTTGTTTTCAAACAACCATGGGTAGTTTGGCATTATAGTTCCGGGAGAAATGCTGGAAGGTTCGTACATGTGGTTAAAGTGCCAGCTATTGGGGTATTTACCGCCAATTCTTGCAAGGTCAGGGCCAGTGCGCTTGCTGCCCCACTGGAATGGGTGGTCGTACACAAACTCACCTGCTTTTGAATATTCCCCATAACGAACCACTTCACTTCTGAATGGCCTTATCATCTGGCTATGGCAGAGATAACACCCTTCACGTACATAAATATCACGTCCCTGCAGTTCAAGCGGCGTATATGGTTTTACGCTCGCAATAGTAGGGATGTTTGATTTTACCATGAATGTAGGAATCATTTCTACCGCTCCGCCAATAGCTACAGCTATAAGGCTGAATACCAGCATTTGTATCGGGCGGCTTTCAATCCAACGGTGCCAGTACTGTGTGGCATGAGGCACATAAACCTTTGTTAACGGCGCCGCTTCAGCAGGCTCATCATTCAGTGCATTGCCTGCCAGTACTGTTTTATAGAGGTTCCAGCACATGATTAAAGCCCCTATGAGGAATAATACGCCACCGATACCACGCATTGCGTAGAATGGCTGCATTTGTTTTACTGTATCAAGAAACTGGTATTTCAGCGTTCCTTCAGGAGTAAATTCCTTCCATGCAAGGCTTTGCATAAAACCAGCCCAATACATTGGCACTACATAAAAGATAATTCCGAGTGTGCCTATCCAGAAATGGTTATTTGCTAATTTTACTGAATATAGTTTTGTCCTGAATATTTTAGGTATCAGGTAATACAACATACCGAATGTGAGGAAGCCGTTCCATCCCAAAGCGCCAACATGCACATGCGCTATTGTCCAGTCGGTGAAATGGCTGATTGCATTTACACTTTTCAGGCTCAGCATCGGCCCTTCAAATGTAGCCATGCCATAAGCGGTAACGGCCACTACCATGAATTTAAGAACAGGATCTTCCCGCACTTTATCCCATGCACCGCGAAGGGTGAGTAAGCCATTGAGCATACCTCCCCATGACGGGGCTATCAGCATAATGGAAAATACAGTTCCCAGTGACTGCGCCCATTCCGGAAGCGCTGTGTAAAGTAAGTGATGCGGCCCTGCCCATATGTATAAAAATATCAGCGCCCAGAAGTGTATGACAGAAAGGCGATACGAATAAACCGGGCGGTTAGAAGCTTTTGGAATAAAATAATACATCAGGCCCAGATAAGGAGTAGTAAGGAAAAAAGCAACTGCATTATGCCCGTACCACCATTGCACCAAAGCATCCTGCACGCCAGCATACAATGAATAAGATTTCATCAAGCTAAAAGGAATTTCCATTGAGTTAACAATATGGAGCAGGGCTACAGTCACAAACGTGGCTATATAAAACCAGATAGCAACATATAAATGCCTTTCACGGCGTTTAAGAATTGTTCCAAACATGTTCCAGCCAAATGCCACCCAAACGATTGCAATGAGGATATCTATAGGCCATTCCAGTTCTGCATATTCCTTTCCTGATGTATAACCGGACAGCAATGTAATAGCAGCCAATACAATTATGGACTGCCATCCCCAGAAATGGAACTTGCTCAGCTTATCGCTGAACATGCGTGCTTTACACAGGCGCTGGAGGGAATAATAAACCCCCATGAAAATCCCGTTGCCTACAAAAGCGAAAATCACCGCATTGGTATGCACAGGCCGGACTCTGCCGAATGTAGTAGCGGGCATTCCCAGATTTAGTGTAGGGAAAACCAATTCAAATGCCGCCCATATTCCGGCAAGCATACCTACCACGCCCCATATAATAGTGGCATAAGCAAACCATTTTACGATCTTGTTATCGTAAAAGAATTTATCGGTTTGTATGGATACAGCTCCATTTGTGTCCAGAAAGGAATTACTCATATTTGTCGTTTAGCTTTTATTATTTATAAATTTCTCTTTGAAACTCATCGTCATACAACATTCTTAATGATGACCCTTTCTGGTCTTCATATTGATTAGTTTTCACACACCATATAAATGCAGCGAGAAAGGCGCCTGCAACGCATATACTTACTATTACCAGGAGATAAAGTGCACTCATAAACGTTAAATTTTTCAATACGGACAAAACTATCTTTTACTCCAAAAAAAACTTATGACAATAGTCAAACTAATGGATGATTATCGTCAGTTAACTATATACTATTCTTTAATCTTTAATGACAGGTGCAACCGACGGGCTACCAGGCTGCTTACACCACTTGATATAATTACAATACTTATCGTACTGCAAGGCATCAATATGGCTGCAACCATAGGTCTTAATATTCCCTGCATGGCAAAAAATAATCCAATAATATTATATATAATAGAAACTATAAAACTTGCCCCAATTATGTAACGGGAAGCTTTTGCAAGCTTTAAAACTGATGGCAAAAAAGCAAACCTTTTAGCATCGAGAATAGCATCGCAGGATGGGGTGAAATTATTTATATCGTCTGCGAGTGTTATGCCAACGTTGCTTTGTTGCAATGCACCTGCGTCATTGAGGCCATCGCCAATCATCAGTATATGTTTGTTATTTTGCTGCAGGGATTCAATATAATGCAGCTTATCTATTGGCTTTTGTTCAAATAATAATTCACTTGTTTTCCCAAACAAATCTTCCAGGAGTATTTTTTGCCTGTCATTATCTCCTGATAAAAGAGATAATTTATATTGCTGGCTAAGGGCCGGAATAATCTGAGGAATAGAGTCGCGGAAAACCGAGGATGTATGAAAGGATGTTATTTTGTCATTGATGCGAATATAAACTGAAGCATTGCCTTCTTTTATTTTATCTTTCGGAATACCCGCAAATTCTCCGGATCCTACCAATATCCGATTGCCATTTATTATGGCATCCAATCCTTTTCCCGGCGTTTCTTTCCATGCTGAAACCTGCGAGGCGCCCCGATGCCCCAGCCAGGCAGCAATAGCTTTACTATAAGGATGTTTGCTCGGGCTGATAACTGAATACAGCAAGTCCTTTTCTTCTTCTGTTAACTGGTGTCCGGAACATATGAAATGATTGTTGCCGCTCTGGGTGATAGTACCGGTTTTATCAAAAACAATGTGATCTAACTTTCCTAATTGCTCAATCACGGTTGCATCCCTTAAAAAAAGACCGTTATTGCTGAATATTCTAAGCAAATTACCATTAGTAAATGTAACGCAAAGAAGTAATGCACAAGGACAGGCAACAATGAGCATTGCCGTTACACTGATTATTATCTTTGATGGATCATAAACAGACCAATAAATTGCTGTGCATAATGCTAATGACAGCAAAATCCAGGTGAAGTACCTGCTTAAAACATGGATAGCGCTGCCGGCATCATTTTTCTCTTCTTTGTCTTTTGAAAATGCATAATGGTTCCATAGGGAAGTCAGGTAACTACCGGCTACCGGCTTTATGATCTGTATAGTAAGTTGTTCTCCAACCTGCTTACCACCGGCATATACCATTTCGTTTTGCATTATAGCCACAGGCTCACTTTCACCGGTTACAAAACTATAATCTATAAATGCATTACCTTTCAGCACTATTGCATCAGCTGGTATTATTTCATCGTTATGCAATTGCACAATATCTTTTTCTTTAAGTTCCTGCAGGCGTTTACTCTGAATGCCATTAACGGTTACAACATTTACTGCAATCGGGAAATAAGATTTGTAATCCCGGTGAAATGAAATTGATTTGTAGGTGCGTTCCTGCACTACACGGCCTACCAGCATAAAGAATACTATACCGCACAAACTATCTAAATATCCGCCCCCGGTATTCCCCGCTATCTCGTATATGCTGCGTAAGAAAGTTATGATAATAGCCAGTGCTATTGGCGCATCAATATTCAGTGTTTTTTGCAATAAGCCTTTCCATGCAGTAACAAAGAACTCACTGGCGCTGTAGAAGAAAACCGGCATGGCCAACGCTAAGTTCATGTATCTGAAAAGGTGCGCGTATTGTTGCTCAATTCCTGAATTATGCGATAAATATTCAGGGAAGCTCATCATCATTATATTGCCAAAGCAGAATCCGGCAACACCTAATTTATATATCTTTGACTTGTTGAAATTTTTAGTTTTTTTCTTATTGGCTTCATCGAGGCTGATGTAAGGCTCATAACCAATAGTTGCCAGCAGTTCCGTTATTTTACGAAGGCTTATTTTATTTTTTGAAAAGTGAATGGTTATTTCTTTTGTAGTAAAATTCAGCCTGCTTTCAATAATACCATTATTTACTTTGTTTAAATGTTCCAGCAACCACATACACGAACTGCAATGGACCCCGGGTATGTAAAAGGTTATAATGGTGTAATCGCCGTTGGTAAACTTATATAACTGCTTTGCTATCTCATCATTATCCAGGTAGGCATACTTATCTTTTCTTACCGGCTTTATTTGTGACAATCCTGGATGAGATTGTAATTTATAATAGTCGCAAAGGCCATTCTTATTCAATATTTCATATACCAACAGGCAACCATCGCAGCAGAAAACATTGTCGTCAATAGTAATTGTATTGGTAATGCACGGAGTTCCGCAATGGTAACAGAGTGGCAGCGCCTTATTTTTTTTCTCTCTTATAAAAATTTTATCCTCTTCAACTGCGGGCATGGATGTTTTTTTGCGCTTCCTCCACTTTGGGTACCAGGTAATTTTCTTCAAAGAAGAAAAGTTCTGTAAGGTTGTTTTCTAGTAATGCCATCTGGTTACGTAATACCCTGTAAACATCCGGGTAGATCGTTTCTGAATATAGCGGCAATACTGCCATTTGCAAACGGTATAAAGTGTCTTTTATGTGCAGATGTGAATCTTTCAATTCCATTAATAACCCTTCATGTTGTATATTACATGGACCGGAACAGTTAGTGCAGTCATGCCCGTTACTGTCTTTTTCATTTAGTTTCTGTACATAGGGGATAAATTGCTCTTTCCTGAATTGTATATAATTTGCTATTTCCTCGATAAGTTTACTGCATAATGATACATATTGCGAAGTTGAATGGCGTACCTCTAACTCATTTAATTTTGCAGCTTGTTTCTTGGCAATTTGGCACAACTCCTCAATCGTGTTATAACATTCTTTATCCAGAATCTCCACAAACGGCTGTAATGCTATATTTTTCGATTCACTTCGTAACATATCCCTTTTTTACAAAAATATTTTTAAATAAGGTGCAATAAACTGATATTAAGTGGCTGAAAAAATGATTTTCGTCAGTTTTTTAGTTCTTTTGGAATATTTATGAAATGAATTTACTTCTTATAATAAATATTTCATTATTTGCAAATCAAACTAAAGGCCTAGGCTGGTATGAGATCTGTAATTTGAA
>CAISOH010000216.1 GCA_903887005.1 uncultured Bacteroidota bacterium
CTAAAAATTAGAGTTATGGTGATCGCTAAAGATGTGCTGCATATTTACAAAAGAGTGAGTAGCTCTATTCAAGTAGAGGGCACATCACTTAAAACGCAAGAAGAGATTGGTATAAAATTGGCGGAGCAACTTGGAATGGATTTTCAGGTTCACAATGAGGGTGGGAAAAGTAGCGCACATGATGATCTTACCAACAGACCAATAATGTTGAATCTATTGAAATTAATGGATAAGGGTGTTGTAAAGCATATCTACGTTTATAATACCGATAGGCTATCCCGAAACCAAATTACTTGGTATACCATTCGGCAAAAAATGGTTAGCAATAAGGTCACGCTTTACACACCAAAAGGTGTGCATAATACCGAAGACTCAATGGAAAATATGATCTTAGGTATACTGTCTGAGATCTCGCAATACGATAATAGGGTGAGGTCTGAGCGTAGCCGTTTGGGGAAGTTCGAGAAAGTTAAGTTGAACTTTTGGCGTGGTGGTGATCCCGCTTTCGGATACAGAATTGAAAAAGAAGAAGGCGGGAATAGACTTCAAATAGATCCAGAAGAAAGCCGCTGGGTACAGTTCATATACGATGAGTACAATAAAAGAACTTCAATGAAAAGTATTAAGTCATTGCTTGAGCTTAACCAGGTGAAGACCAGGAGAGGAAATACAAATTGGACATTAGGATCACTTCAACTTATGTTGCGAAACGAACTCTATACAGGGGTCGATGTATTTTATGACAAGAAAATCAAACAGACTATTATCAATAGTGTACCAGTGATTATCCCACTTAAAATATTTAATGCAGCTAAAGAAAGGCGGTTGAAGATATTAGAAAGAAAGGGTCAAATGAACAGAACGAAGAAGTTTTATCTACTTAGAGATTTTATGATTTGTGGTAGTTGTAAGACTCCTATGGGTGGTAGAATTAAAAAGGAAAGGTGCGAACAAATGTATTATTGCCCGTTGTCGGAACGTAAGTTCAATAACTCAATTCTTGAGGATAAAGTTTGCACAATGAAGAGAGGATTGAATATCTCTTCAACAGATAAAGAAACTTGGGACGTGATCACCAAAGTCATCTCAAATACGACTGAAATAAAAAACAGGTTTATTTCTGGTTCCTTACTCGGTAGTGGGTTATCATCAAAAGAAATCAAAGCATATAAGAGAGAATGTGGTCATAAACTCGATGAACTAAACAATGAAAAAAAGCACATCGAGGGAGCAATTATAAAGATAGAAACGAAATTCGCATTAGGTGAATATTCATCACAAGAAGTATACAATGGCATCAAGAAGGACTTAAACACAAAGTACAAAGCTGTCAAAATAAAGATAGAGACTATTAACGGTGAAATTGATCAATTAGGAAATCAGCAACAGTGGCTGGATTGGATTGATGAATTTGGGGCTGATATCCTTTCCGCTAAAGATCTTACGGATGAAGAAAGGAAGGCAATCATCAATGCTGTTGTCAGAGAAATACTTGTTAACTATGACCAAGCGGAAAAAAGGCACCATTTGCGTATCAATTTCCGCCTGCCTGTGCTTAGCACGCTGGGCGGAATATTGAGAGAAAATGATGCCGTTTTGAAGCGGGGTAAAAATGAGGCTAAAATTTCTGAATCGGCTGAAAGCCTTGATAATACTGGGGCACCAGAACACCACCGTTCGGAACTACTCCACAGTCACAGACTTCGCAAGATTCCTTGGCTGATCCACATTACATCCACGCATAATAGCAATGTGGTATGCCAGTAACTGCAATGGAACTATGGTAATGAGCGGGGATAAAATTTCCTCGGTTTCAGGTACTTCAATAATATGGTCGGCGAGGGCGCGTATCTGTGTGTCACCTTTATGGACTACAGCTATGATCTTACCCTTGCGCGCTTTTACTTCCTGCACATTGGAAACAATCTTATCGTAAGCGCTTTTATTGGTTGCCAGAAACACAACAGGCATATTTTCATCTATTAATGCAATAGGGCCATGCTTCATTTCAGCGGCCGGATACCCTTCCGCATGTATGTAGGAGATCTCTTTAAGTTTCAATGCGCCTTCCAGGGCAACCGGGAAATTATAGCCCCTGCCGAGGTAAAGGAAGTTGGTTGCATCTTTATAAATTGCTGCAATCTCTTTTATCTGTGCGTCGAGCGCCAGCGTTTCTTCTATTTTTTTAGGTATGTTTTCAAGTTCGTATAATATCGCCCTTATCCTGGAAGTAGGCATAGTGCCCTTTACCATAGCCAATTGCAGCGCAATGAGCGTGATAAGAGAGACCTGTGTGGAAAAAGCTTTTGTGGAGGCCACCCCTATTTCAGGTCCGGCATGGGTATAAGAACCCGCATGTGCAGCACGTGCTATCGAAGAACCAATAACATTGCACAAGCCATATATGAGAGCCTGCCTGTCTTTGGCAAGATCAATGGCTGCAAGCGTATCCGCTGTTTCCCCTGATTGGGAAATAGCAATAACCACATCGTGCTCATTTATGATTGGGTTACGGTACCGGAACTCAGAGGCGTATTCCACTTCTACAGGTACACGTGCAAGGTCTTCTATAAGATACTCACCTATGAGGCCGGAATGCCACGATGTGCCGCAGGCGGTAATAATAAAACGCTTTGCATTATCTATACGGCTGATATATTCATCAAGGCCGCGTAGTTTTATCCATCCGCCGGAGGCGCTCATACGGCCTCTCAATGAATCTTCAATCGCCTTAGGCTGCTCATAAATTTCTTTCAGCATGAAATGCTCAAAGCCACCCTTTTCGATCATCTCAAGAGAAAATTCCAGCTTTTGTATCTCCGGCGATTTTTCAACGTTGCCCAGTGTACGGATTGTATAATTTCCGTCACGGTTGATGATAGCGTATTCCTGCTCATCAAGGTACACCACGTTTTGTGTATATTCTATAATGGGAGAGGCGTCGGATGCGATATAAAACTCATTTTCACCGATTCCTATAACAAGCGGGCTTCCTTTGCGGGCCGCAATAAGCTGGTCGGGATTATTTTTATTGAGGACAACAATGGCATATGCCCCAACCACCTGGTTGAGGGCAATACGGACTGCATTGTCAAGCGAAGTATTTTCTTTCTTTTGTACTTCTTCTATCAGGTTTACCAACACCTCGGTATCCGTGTCAGAATGAAATGTATATCCTCTTTTTGTCAGCTCTTCCTTGATGGCAGAATAATTTTCAATGATACCGTTATGGATAATCGCTAAATTTCCTGATTGGGATAAATGGGGATGTGCATTTCTGTCATTAGGCTCTCCATGTGTAGCCCAGCGGGTATGGCCGATACCAATATTTGCCATTACATGGTCAGGGTTAACGATCTTTTCCAGGTCACTTACCTTTCCTGCTTTCTTAAAAACAGTCATACCGCCATTCAATAATGCAATACCTGCACTATCGTACCCACGGTATTCAAGCCTTCTCAGGCCCTTTATCAGTATTGGGAAAGCTTCTTTATTCCCTATATAACCTACAATCCCGCACATAGATTAAGTTTATTAATTGCTTATTTAAGCTTTGAATATACGACAATTAATTTAGGACGGTACAAAGTATCAGAATAACTTCCGCCACCTGCAACCATATGGAATGCCCCGTAAAAATCCTGGGTGCCGTTAATATGAAGGTGTATAGTGTCATTTTTTGCTGCAATAGAAGCCATTACTTCACGGGGAAGGTCAATGGTGAATGTTTGTACAGTAATGCCACGTCGGGTAAACGTATGAATATACCCATCAAGGACGCCTAATGGCGATAAACTGGTAAGCGGGTACCTGTCAGCAATATTATATGCAAGACCGGCGCCTATACCAGCAGGATATGTTCCGTTAGCAATACCAAGCGGGTATAATTTTTCCGGATAAAACAGGAAACTATTACTATTATATGCAGGTAATAAGGTGAGTTGGAGTTCTGCTTTATTAATAACCCCTGCAGGTATCTTCTTTATTCCGGGTATGATAATATCTATACTGGCTCCGGGCTGGTTCTGCAAGGCTATTACACTATCATTTGCCTGTGTGGAATGCAGTAAATTGCTGACAGGAGAATGGGTATATGATTTGGTAATATTATTAAAATGCGCGCAGGTTCCTGTACTGAAAAAATATTGCTCCTTCATCGTATCAACAGGAGAATAAGAGGGATGGTGGTGGTAAACTAATATTGTAGCTTCATCATACATAGTTGTACCATCCAGTTTAAAGTATGGAAATGCGGTTGCAGACTGAAGTGGATTAGCAACCCTGACGCAAATACCATTAAATAAATTAATAAAGTCGGTTGCAGGAGCGGTACTGGTTGTTAATATGGCCTGTGCAGGATTAATACGGTTCATAAGCGCAGTCAGCTTGAGCGGAATCCGCATTCCTTTTGTATAATACACACCATTTACTGAAAACGTATCCTTCAAATGATAGAGATTTACTGTAGTAGGATCACTGAGGGGGGTAACAGCATCAATTGCCTTACTGTCAAAAGAGTAATAGTTAGAATTATATCCCAGGCTGTCATTCAGGTAAAATACCTGGTAAGTCTGGGTCAGCGACTGGTTGGTAGTATCTCCGTAAGTAAACCCGCTATATGGCATAAACAGAAAAGCGGAATCTATAGTGGTACTGTCATATTGAGATGAATTGAACGTTGCCGGTATTACCTGAAAATAGGTTGCCCCTGTCATTGTCCCAAAAAACGGATCTGAAATGGCCCCTACACCCTGGAAAACAGATAAGCCCCCGATATTGGTGCTTGTAATTACAGTATCATCATAATAAGTATGAGTGATGCAGGATAAAGCGGTATCCCATACGCCCACAGCATTATTGGCCGGGGCTACTTTTGAATTGATAAGTGTATTTTCCCTGCAGCCGGTTTGGGCGATAGCAGCAATAAAAATAAAGACTATTATTACCCTGAGGCTAATAAAACGATGATCCAAGATTTACAATTTATTGGCTAAGATGATAAAAGAAATACTAAGACTCTGTTAAGCTTTTATACAGGTCTAATAAAGGAGTAACATCTTCCTTCCATCCCGTTTCATACTTAAGTACTTTTTTATACCTGCCGGGCTTTAATTCGTCAGCTACTTTTTTGTCAACTTTCTCAGACCCGAATATAACAACATCTGCGTATTTACCTGCCCCTATGGTCAAAGCGGCATTAGTACCCTCCCTGTAAGGATCAAGGTCTTTATCTTTTATTTCAGCGCTTATCAGCGCTTTCTTCATAAAGTTGGCATTTAGCTTTTCGCTAAATTGGTTTGCCTGGGCAGTGTAAACAATCTTAGAATATCCGAAAACCGGTTCTTTTTTGTAAGTTGTTTTCAGGTATAGCGGCACCAATGAGGTCATCCATCCGTGGCAGTGAATAACATGAGGAGGCCATCCGAATTTTTTAACAGTTTCCAAAGCGCTTTTACAGAAAAAGATCATTCGCTCGGCATTGTCCTCATGAAAATTGTCCTGGTCATCACGGAATACTGACTTGCGTTTGAAATAATCTTCATTATCCATGAAATAAACCTGTAGTCGCGCATTTGGCAAGGATGCTACCTTGATGATCAATGGATAATCATCTTTATCAATTATTATATTGATCCCGGAAAGACGCACCACCTCGTGCAAACGGTGGCGACGCTCATTAATAAGCCCGAAACGGGGCATAATGACGCGTATCTCGATACCAGCGTCGAATGTCTTGATAGCCAGTTTATTAAGTATCTGGGCGAAATCAGTAAACTCTGTATAGGGAGAAAGTTCGTTGGCAATAATTAAAACACGTTTCTTTGTGTCTGCAGACATGCGGTGAAAATTAATTTTAATACAAATTATCAGAATAATCTGCAAAATTACGAAAATATTGAATTCCAACCGTACTTTGCATTTTCTTAGTTCAAAATAGTTATATGGTCATCTTCAAAAAAATAAATGATATTAAACATTATATTTATTTGCAAAATACAAGCGGAACCGCTACAGGCTTCGTTCCTACCATGGGCGCACTACATGCCGGGCACCTTTCTTTAGTTGGAAAAGCGAAGGCAGATGGTATGCTTGCGGTATGCAGTATTTTTTTAAATCCCACCCAATTTAACGATAAAAACGACCTTAATAAGTATCCGGTGTCTATAGAAGAGGATATTGAGCTACTAATAAAAGGAGGTTGCGATGTGCTGTTTATGCCATCTGTAAATGAAATTTATCCGGATGGGGAAAGCGGTGCTAAAACATACGATTTCGGCTATCTCGATACTATTTTGGAAGGCGCTACAAGACCGGGCCATTTCCGTGGTGTAGGACAGGTAGTTGCCAGGTTATTGGAAATAATTCAGCCGCACAACCTCTATATAGGACAAAAAGATTTCCAGCAATGTATGGTAATTAAAAAGCTCGTGGAGATGACCGGCATGAGTAAAATAAATGTTATTATTTGCCCCACTGCAAGGGAAGCAGACGGACTTGCTATGAGTTCACGCAACCGCAGGCTTACGGAGCCGCAAAGGACTATTGCGGGCGTCATTTACCAATGCCTTGTATCTATAGAATCCAAACAAAATGCAGCCGATTTTGAAGTAGTAAAAAAGGAGTGTGGAGACCTCCTTGCTGCAAAAGGATTTATTCCCGAATATATTGCGCTGGCAGATGCCAGAAACCTGGCATTATTAAGTAATTATCAAAAAGACGTGCCTATGGTTGCACTGATAGCGGCGAAAATAGGAGAGATCAGGCTCATTGATAATGTATTATTGGGTAAGTAGTAGATAGTCGTTAGTAGATAGTCAATATCAAAATCATTTATTGAATCAGGAAATGACAAACCAATTATCGCTGGGTATAGACCTTGGTGGCACGAATACTTCCTTTGGAATAGTAGATGCTAATGGCTGCATACTCGTAAAAGATACTATGCCTACAACAGGGCATGACACCATAGAAGATTATATCGCTACCCTGAAAATAAAATTATCTCCTCTTTTTGAACGCGTAGGAAAAGAAAATATAATTGGCGCAGGCATAGGCGCTCCCAATGGCAATTTTTATACAGGAGAAATTGTTTTTGCACCAAATCTACCATGGCATGGAGTAATACCATTGGCTAAATTAGTAAGTGAAGCTTTACTGCTCAAAACAACAGTGACCAATGACGCCAAAGCCGCAGCAGTAGGTGAAATGAAATACGGCGCGGCCAAAGGGATGAAAGATTTCATAATGGTGACCCTCGGTACAGGCCTCGGCAGCGGTTTTATTGCCAACGGACAAATCATTTACGGACATGATGGACTTGCCGGTGAATTAGGGCATACTATTGCCGTCAGAGATGGAAGAAAATGTAATTGCGGCAGATTAGGATGCCTGGAAAGATATGCATCTGCAACGGGTATTGTAATTACTGCTGAAGAATGGCTGGAAGAAAGATATGATGAAACAATACTCAAAACAAACAAAGGCAAAATAACCGCAAAACTGATTCATGAAGCAGCAGACCAGGGCGATGCTCTTGCTTTAGAACTTTATGAGTTCACCGCGAAAATTCTTGCACAGTCACTTGCTGATGCAATTGCCATTACTTCGCCACAGGCAATAATATTGTTTGGCGGCCTTGCAAAATCCGGTGAATTGCTGATGGCTCCCCTACGCAGGCATCTGGAAGAAAATCTGCTGTCAATCTATAAAAACAAAGTAGCAATTCTTCATTCCGCATTGCAGGATGCTGATGCAGCAATATTGGGGGCGAGTGCGCTGGTAAACCTCTACCCCACCCAAAAGATAAATTAAGCAGCATTTTAGAAGAATATTGCCGGTATTGAGTTTCATAAATAAAAAATTACCTGACTATTGTAATATACAACTCGTAGTAAAATCAACAAAACCGCAATTCAATACGCCCCAACAACAAATCATAGTAACAGTGACCTTGCCAATGACAATTAAAAATTGATTTTTGTATTTTGGCAAATAGGTTTAGCCGACGTTGATACCTGATTACTTATTAGTTGTTTAATATGCTTATCCGCCATTATTATTTATTATTTTTTTGGACAATAGCCTCATATTTTTTTGCTGAATCTAATTTGCCATTTGTCTTATATGCAATGGCAAGAATTTCATAAGCCCTGTTATAATTAGGATTTACAGAAATAGCTTTATATAAATAATTTAAGCCTGAGTCAGACATACCTAAACTTAGATAAGATACGGCAACATTGACATATGGCTCAACAAAATCAGGTTGTAATTTGATTGCCTTTTTGCAAAATTCAATAGATTTTGGATAGTCTTTTTTGATGAAATATATTCCTCCCAAATCATTCAGTGCTAATATATTTGCAGGGTCCAACTGGTAAGCTATTTTGCCGTGTGCTTCTGCTGAATCATAATTTGAAGCAAGAGAATATGCCTTTGCTAATTCGGTTTGTCCATCCCTGAAATCCGGATAAATTTCAGTTGCTCTTTTCAAGTATGAAATACCTTCATTGATAATTTTATTTTTCTTAGTGGGATCTTTTTCCTCATTATATATATTTACAATGCATTCCCGCCCCAAAAGATAAAGTAAATGGCTACTTTGGGGCGATTTTTTAATATCTGTTGAAAAAAGAGTATAATTATTTATCCAATCGTTATTTCGCTTAAATGTTATAAAGGCATAAATAAGAGATATAGGAATAATTATGATCAATAATTTAGGACTCGTCAAAAGTGCCCAACCTTTATCTTCTTGTTTCCCCACAAACTTTTCGATCATCAATGCTAATACCAGGCAAAAACCAACTGATGGAAAAAATACGAGACGCTCTCCCATGGTCGTACCAATTAAAAAAACAATATTGGCAACAAGCGATATTGTTATTATAAAAAATAAAATGCCAAACACGAATGGGTCATTATGATTTTTAATTAATCGCTTTAAACTGAAAAAAACAATGAAAACACAAACCGAAACCGAAATTAATACCAAAGGGTCACCGAAATGAGTGAATGGGATAGTATTGTATGAATAATCGCAGATTAGCGGATACGGAACAAACAGAAGCTTAAGGTAATAACCCAATATTAATATTGCCGTTGCTATTTTTGATTCATAAGAAATATCTTTGGATGCAAGTGCGTTTTCAATAATGGAAATATTGGCAATTTCATTTGCATGATAATAGTTTAATACTGACAACCTGATAGTAAGAAAAATAATTGCCATAAGTGCTGAACACAGAAAAACATAAGTGCTCCTTTTTATATTTTCATTTCTATAAAAAAAGAAAATCAGAGGAATAACAGCAAGGAATGTAATCGCTGTTTCTTTAGATAATAGTGATAGCAAGAAGCAGGTAGAACCAACCAGTAATTGGGATATTCTACCTGATTTAATATATTTAATAAACAAATGCAAACTCAAGAATGAAAAAAAGAAGCATAATAGTTCATCTCTGCTTTTGATATTTGCCACGACCTCTGTATGAATGGGATGTAATGCAAATAATAAAGAAGCTATAAAAGCTACTTTAGTTTTCTTTTGTTCAAAAAGCAGGTCCAGAAACAAAAAGAGTAAAATAACGCAACCGGCATACAAAAGAATATTAATAAAATGACCCGGTGCAGGGTCGTTGCCAAAAAACTGATATTCCATGGCGAACATGACTAAAGATAATGGCCTGTAAGTATCATTTGCAGTTATCCAGAATCCTCTCCGGTAAGGTGTAGATAATATTTCAGGGATTGCAGATATTCCTTTATTTACAATTTTATTTTCAGTAATTAAATTACTATCATCCAGCACAAAACCATTTCTTAGTGTATTGGCATACACCATACATGAAATAAGTCCAAGCAAAAGAGCCAATTTCAAATTAATAGAAAACACCGTTTTTTTCTCTTCCTGTATTCGTGCAGTAATTTTCGCTGAATGAACCGGGTATATTATCGGTTTTTTAGGAGTTTTTTTCATTCCAAAAATATTTAAAAATTTACAACCTAAATCCAGGATTCCATTTTTGTGCAATACTCACATATTTTTTTGCTGAGTCCAATTTACCGGCTGTTTTATAAGCCATTGCAAGAAATTCATATGACCTGCTATAAGTTGGATCAACAGAAACAGCTTTATTCAAATAATAAATGCCGGAATCAAATTCACCTAAATTTAAATAACTTGCAGCAACATTGGTATAAGGATTTACAAAATCAGGCTTTAATTTGATTGTATTTTTGCAAATTGCAATAGTTTTTGGATAATCTTTTTCGATGAAATATATGCCAGCTAAATTGTTTAACACATCAGGATTATCAGGGTTCATATCTATCACAATTTTAAAGTGAGCCTCGGCTGAATCATATTGTTGCATCTTATTAAATATTACTCCCAACCTTGTATGCAAATAAATAATATCAGTATTGTAAGTAAATGATTTGTTTAAGATAGATATCTCTTCCTTATTAAATTGCATCTGCCTCATGGGATCGTTTTCCTGCTTGAAAATGCATAATATAGTACTATTAAGTACAGAGATTGTATAGTCGGTTTTGTATGATGGGTAATCATAGGGATGGAATCTGAAATTTGTAATAAAATAATCAGCATCGACATCGTCCATATATTTTATTCGTTTACGATCATCTTCCGGCAGCAACATAATGTTGTTTTCTACTAAAGGCCTGAATTCGCAACCTACCTTTATTGTCTTTGAATTATCTGTCTCAAGGAGGTGCTTTAATCCTTGATAAGCACTACATCCCCAATACTCTAATTCATAATTTTTACGCAGGTATTCTTGTTTATGAAATACAAAATTATTAAAATATACCTGGCCGAAAGGATGGTTTCTGATCATAAAAAAACAAATTAAAATTAACTGTAAAATACATATTCCCTTCACGATTAATTGATACCTTGTTTGAAGCATTTTATTAATAAAATAAAGTGCCATTAATATAAAAGAAGGATAGATAAAATAGAAATGCCTCCAATCGTCATAAATAACCGGATGTAAAAAAATAACTGCCATTACCGGCGCAAAAAAGCAAATTAGATACAAGAGAAAATTACGTTCTTGAGTATTCCTGATATAAGTCAAAGGCTTTTTTAAAAAACTGATGACTATCCATATAATACCGGCAATACCGGCAATAAGCCATAATTCCGGGTTAGTTATTAAAAACCAGGTTGGTAAATAAGTCACGGACAGTTTAGAAGCGTCCACAAATTTGCCATTTATTAAATTAGTGATTATCCCTACATTATGGCGGGAAAATGAAACATAGCTCTCTATAAAATTATGAATAGGATTATTCCATAAATATGGCCATACAAAATATAATGTAAAACAAAAACCAACTAAGAATAACAATATATTTACTATAGAGTTTAAAGTTTTTCTCTTATTTACTGCATCAAAAAACATATCAATTAATAAGAAAAAGACAATAAAACCTCCTAACATTATCCCCATAATTCTAATACCGGTAGTATATCCACATAGAATCCCTAATATAAAAAACATTATATTCTTATTTCTTTCAAATGCTATCTTACAACAGGTAAGTGTAATTATATACATGCTCAAAAGCGGCAAGTCTTTAGTGTTAAAGAATGAATGAGCATAAAGACGAGGCGCAAATACAAGCATAATAAAACCTAAAGAGGCAATGAATCTGTTCCTGAATAATCTATATGCAAGGATATATAGAGAAAATGCACTGATAAGAAATAATATATTACTCACCAGATGCCTCATAAGGAATATATCCCGCGAATCAGTAAGTTTTAACCACTTCTCAAAAATTACTAATGGAAGTTCGAACCCGGTACCATAATGCATACCTTTGGAACCAAATATTTCCTGACTTCCATAAAACACATAATTATAAGCAAGACGGCCAATTTCCCTTTGTTCATCTTCATCCCAGCTTATTCCATAATCCTTGTAGGTAAGCAGGCTTATTATCAGCGTTAATAAAAACAATAGAATACCGGGTAGATAAGGAGTGAGCCAGGGCAGGGAAGTAATTTCCAGTTTAAACAATTGTTTTTTTTCTGTTTCATTGGGTTTCTTTCCGCTAATCTTGCTTTGAGGAACAAAATTTGATTTTGGTATTTTTGATTGTTTTTTTGCCATTTTTTATTTTTTATTTTTTTGTGCAATAGCCTCATATTTATCCGCTGAATCTAATTTACCGGCAGATTTATAAGCCATCGCAAGATATTCATATGACCTGTTATAAGTTGGATCAACAGAAATGGATTTATATAAATAATATATCCCAGAATCAATCTTACCTAAAATCAAGTAACATGAGGCAACATTGGTATATGCATCTACATGGTTAGGTTTTAACTCAATGGATTTTCTGTATATTTCTATAGCTTTTACATAATCTTTTTTGATGAAATATATTCCGGCCAAATTATTTAATATATCAGGATTTTCGGGCTTTAGGTCAAACACGATCTTGAAATGAGCCTCTGCAGAATCATATTGTTTCATATTATAAAATAATTCTCCTAATTTCGTATGCAAATAGATAATATCAATATTATAAGCGAATGATTTATTTAAAATAGTAATCTCTTCAGCATTAAAACGATTCTGTTTTGCTGTATCTTTTTCTTGCCTGAAAATGCATAATATAGTGCTATTCAGTACGGAAATTGCATAATCAATTTTATACGACGGATAGTCCATTGGATGGAACCTGAAATTTGTGATTAAATAATCAGCATTATCATCATTAGTAAGTTGTATCCGTTTACGATCTCCCTCTGGCAGCAACATAATATTGTTTTCTGCTAAGAACTTTACATTACTGCTAACCTTAATAGTATTCGATTTATCTGTTTCAAGCAGGTGGTCCAGTCCTTGTTTAAAGCTACAACCCCAATAGTCCATTTCAAAGTGTTTGCGCAGGTATTCTGGTTCATGAGATACAAGATTGTTGAAATATACCTGACTTAAAGGATAGTTGTTGATCATAAAAAACCAAATTATAATTACCTGTAAAATACAAATCCCCTGTACTATCAATTTATACCTGGTTTGAAGCATTTTATTAATAAAATAAACCGCTAACAAAATAAAAGAAGGATAGATAAAATAGAGATGCCTCCAGTCGTCATAAATTACAGAATGTAAAACAAGAACAGCCATTATTGGTGCAATAAAGCACATTAGGTATAAAAGAAAATTACGCTCTTTAGTGTTTCTAAGGTAAGCCAAAGGCTCTTTGAAAAAATTAATAATTATCCATATAACTCCGGCAAAACCAGTAATAAGCCATAATTCGGGGTTAGTAATTAAAAACCATGTTGGGAAATAAGTAATAGCAAGTTTAGATGCATCCACAAATATACCGTTTAGTAAACTTATGGTTTTTATTCCATTATAATGAGAAAATGATTTATAGCTTTCTATAAAATTGTGAATAGGATTATTCCATAAAAATGGCCATACAGAATATAATGTACAACAAAAACCAACTGAAAATAACAATATGTTTAATAAGGAGTTTATTGGTTTTCTCTTATTTGTTAAATCAGAAAACAAATCAATTAACATGAAAAGAATAATAAAACAACCTAACATAACTCCCATAATTCTAATACTGGTGGTATATCCGCATAGAATCCCTAATATAAAAAACACTATTTTCTTATTTTTCTCAAAGGCAATATTGCTGCAGGTAAGTGTTATAATAAACATGCTTAAAAAAGGCAAATCTTTCGTGTTAAAGAATGAATGAGCATATAGACGAGGTGCAAATACCAGCATAATAAAACCTAACAAGGCAATGAATCTGTCCTTGAATAATCTATATACAAGAACATATATAGAAAATGCACTTATAAGAAATAATATATTATTCGCCAAATGCCGCATCAGGAAAATCTCCCTGGAATCCGTAAGCTTGAACCATTTCTCAAAAAAATATAATGGAAATTCAAATCCGGGTCCATAGTGCATAATTGATGTAGATGTAAATAGTTCCCGGCTGCCATTAGCAATATAATCATAAGTAACACGACCAATTTCACGCTGTGTATTTTCATCCCAACTTATACCATAATCCTTGTAAGTTAAAAGAGTTATAATGAATGCTATAAGAAATAGCAAAAAGCCAGGAAAATAAGGAATAAGCCATGGCAAAGCGGTAATTTCCAATTTAAACAATTTCTTATTACGGGTTTCCACAGGTTTTCTGGCGTTAATATTACTTTGAGGAACTCGATTTGAAATTGGTATTTTTGATTGCTTTTTTGCCATTTTTTATTTTTTATTCTTTTGCGCAATAGCCTCATATTTTTTTGCTGAATCTAATTTGCCGGCAGTCTTATAAGCCATTGCAAGATATTCATACGATCTGTTAAAAGTCGGATCAACAGAAATAGCCTTATTTAAATAATATATGCCGGAATCAAGCTTACCTAAATTTAAATAACACGTAGCAACATTGGTGTATGGGTCAACAAAATCAGGTAATAATTTGATTGCGTTTTTATACATTGCCATAGCCCGATCATATTTTTTTTTATTATAATATACGCTTGCCAGATTGTTTAATGTTATTACAGATGTAGGATTGAGGCTTATTGCTTTTTCACCATGTATCTCTGCGGAATCATATTGCCCATTACGAAAATATGCAGCACATAATTCTGATTGCGCAATTTCAAAATCCGGATAAATAGCTACAGATTTATATATATAATTTAATCCTGCCTCTTTGATCTGTTTCAGTTTTGATGGATCTTTTTCTTCCTTCGCTTTAATTGTTAGTAATTCTAATCCGAGCCAAAAATTAAGTTTACCTGATTGTGGTGCATTTTTTATATCAGATGAATATAGCGTATAATTGTCCACCCATTCGCTATTACGATGGATAGTCATTACAAAAAATATAATAGCAACTGGTATTAATATTCCAAGTACTGTTTTGTTCGTTAAAATGGAACGGTTTGTTTCATTCATTCCGCCAGCCACTTTTTCCATAAGGAAAGCAATTGTTACACAAAAACCTACAGACGGAAAAAACAGTAATCGCTCTCCCATTGTCGTACCTATTAAAAAAGGTATGTTTGAAAATAATGATATAGTAATTAAGAAAAAGAAAATACCAAATGCAAAAGGGTTTTTATGATTTTTAAGAAAAAACCTGATGCTAAATACAGCTAAGAAAATGTAAACCGCCAGTGAAATTAAAACTGCTGGGTTACTGAAAGACGAATAAGGAATAGTATTGTATGCATAGTCACATATCAGCGGATAAGGAATAAATATAAGTTTTACATAATAGCCTAATATTAAAATTGCAGTTGCAATCCGCGAATCATATGGGATATTCGGATTAGACAAGGCATTATCAATCATTGGGATATTTGTAATTTCATTAGCATGGTAAAAATTCAACACAAAGTATCTTATCGTAAGAAAAATAATTGCCACAAGCGCTGTCCAGAGAATTACATAAATACTCTTCCCTATATTTTCATTTCTATAAAACAAGAAAATGAGGGGAATTACTGCAAGGAAAGTGATGACGGATTCTTTAGACATTAATGATAAAAAAAAGCAAAAAGCGCCTGCCAATAATTGTGTTAATTTACCTGTATTTATATATTTTAAAAATATGTTTAAACTTAAAAAAGCAAAGAAAAAACAGAGTAATTCATCCCGGCTTTTTATATTTGCTACAACCTCGGTATGAATCGGGTGTACTGCAAACAATAATGATGCTAAAAAAGCAACAGCCGTTTTTTTTCGCTCAAATAGTTGATCGAGGAATAGAAAAAGTAATATAACGGAACAAACAAACAAAAGGATATTAAAAAAATGACCAGGCGCCGGATTGTAACCAAATAACTGGTATTCAACAGCAAACATTACTAACGACAATGGCCTGTATAGATCATTAGATGTTGCAAAGCTACCCCTGTGGTAAGGTGTAAATAATAGCTTAGGTATTGATGTTATTCCCTTTTTAACGAAAGCATTGTCCCTGATTGCAGCACAATCATCCAGTGTATAGCCATTATTAAGTGTATTGGCATATACAATACATGAAATAAGCCCAAGCAAAAGAGCAAATTTCAAATTCATGGAAAATCCTGAATATTTTTCTTCCTGTCTTTGCGCTCCTGTTATTGCAACAGGTATATGCGCATGAACCGGTTTTTTTATGCGTTTGTTTGCCATTTGCTTTATTGTTACTATTTATAAATTATATTACTAATTTTATCAATATACATTAAACAGACTATATCAATTAATAGTTATAACTTAAACCCAGGATTCATTTTTTGTGCAATAGCCTCGTATTTTTTAGATGAATCCGTTTTACCAATTGATTTATAAGCCATGGAAAGAAATTCAAATGATCTATTATAAGTTGGGTCAACCAAAATAGACTCATTTAAATAATAAATACCGGAATCAACTTTGCCTAAACTTAAAAAACATGCTGCGATATTGGCATAAGGATCTGCAGAATCCGTTTTCAACTTAATCTGTTTCCTGCTCATTTCGATAGCTTTTGTATAATCTTTTTTGATAAAATATATACCTCCTAAATTCTTCAGTGTAAGCACACTATTTGGGTCAAGGCTGATAGCTTTTATGCCATGGACCTCAGCTGAGTCATATTGTCCCATACGAAAATAGGCATCACAAAGCCCGGCATGGGCAATGGGAATATCAGGATAAATAGCAATAGATTTTCTTAAATAGTCTATACCTTCGTTCCTGATCTCTTTCTGTTTAGAAGTATCTTTTTCTTCCTTTTCAATATTTGTTATTAATTCTAATCCGAGCCAAAGATTCAGTTTACCCGACTGTGGCGAACTTTTAATATCGGTTGTATATAGTGTATAATTGTTTAACCATTCACTATTACGATTGATCGTAATGACAATAAAAACAAGCATTACGGGAATTAACATTCCAAGTATTTTTTTGTTTTTTATTATTGACAGGTTTGATTCATTTGTTCTGCCTGCCACTCTCTCCATCATAAGAGCAATCAGAAAACAAAAACCTGCTGATGGAAAAAACAATAATCGCTCTCCCATTGCGGTGCCTATTAAAAAAGGTATATTTGAAAAAAGCGATACAGTAATTAAGAAAAAGAAAATGCCAAAGGCAAAAGGGTTTTTATGATTTTTAAGAAAAAGCTTAACACTAAATATGGCTAAGAAAATATAAAATGCTAATGAAATTAAAACTCCCGGGTTGCTGAAAGTAACATATGAAATAGCGTTGAATCCATAGTCACATATTAAAGGATAAGGAACAAACAGAAGTTTGAGATAATACCCCAATATTAAAATTGCAGTTGCTATCCTTGACACAGAAGAAAGACCTTCTTTAGCCAGGGAATTATTGATAACATTAATTTTTTCAATTGAGTTGGCATTATAAGAATTGAGAACTGAGAACCGGATTGCAAGAAAAATAACTGCCGCTGTGATTATGCTGATTGTAATATATGCACTGCGTTTTTTATTTTCATTCCGGTAAAAAAAGAAAATCAGGGGAATTACAGCAAGGAAAGTTATTACTGTTTCCTTTGATAATAATGATAAAAAAAAACAAAATGTACCAGCAAATAATTGTACTACTTTACCTGTATTGACATATTTTAGAAATATATTCAAACTTAAAAATGCGAAGGAAAAACAAAGCAATTCATCGCGGCTTTTAATATTGGCTACCACTTCGGTATGAATAGGATGTACTGCAAATAATAATGCAGCTATAAAAGCTACCGCAGTTTTTTTTCGTTCAAAGAGTTTATCAAAGAAAAGGAAAAGCAATATTACAGAACAAATAAATAAGAGGACATTTAAAAAATGGGCGGGAGCAGGGTTATTACCAAATAATTGGTATTCTGCTGCAAACATTACTAAAGACAAGGGCCGGTATAAATCATTAGTTGCAATAAAGTTACCCCTATGATAAGGAGTAAATAACAGTTCAGGTATTGCTGACATTCCTTTTGTTACTATATTATTGTTAGTGATTGCATAATAATCATCCAGTGTATAACCATTTTTAAGCGTATTGGCATATACAATAAATGAAATAAGGCCCAGCAAAAGAGCAAGTTTCATATTAACAGGAAATCCCTGTTTTGAAACTTCCTGGTTTTGTGCTATTATTTTTGTTGCAGGTATCGGAGTTTGCTCCGTTTTTTCTGTGCGTTTGTCTGACATTTTTTATTGTTACCGGTTAGGAATTTTTCTCTAATTATTAATTAACCAGATTATTTTAGATAAAGGCCTGAATTATTGAAATGGCACTTATAAATGCCCTTAAAATTAATCCATAAATTAACAAAATTAACCTTTGGGTAAAGAATTTATGACAAAGAAAAAATGGCAAAGTTTCCCAAAATTCCAGAGATGGAAGTACTGTTGAAATTTTACGCTTTGTAACCTGAATAACCATCAGCTCTATATATACCTATCAGAAAAAAAGCTCCCGTTTATTGGGAGCTTTTTTATCTATTTTATTAATTGCTTTTACTATTGTGCTTTCAGCAATTTACTACTATAATTAATAGTATCAGAAGTTACCGTAAGTATGTAAGTACCATCAATCAAGTCATCTAAACTTATTTGTGTTTGCCCGGTTGATTCCGTAAATATAAGTGTAGAACTATATACTGTACGGCCTAACACATCATAAATCTTTACCCACGCGCTTGTACCCACATCCTGGTTTTGCCAATCAATAACTACGCTACCAGTTGTTGGGTTTGGTGAAGTATGAATAGGATGTGTCAGACGATTTCCATTACAACCCGCTGCTGTCGCGGTAACAATTGTAGTTTTATAACAACCGTTAGCTTCCGAATACGTAATAGTTGCAATACCGCCACCCACATCATCAGTGGTTACAACACCAGTAAAAGCATCAACTGGGAAATGAAGAGCATTACTGCTGGTCCAAGTTCCGGATGGATCTGCATCGTCTAAATCAATTGAAAAATCCGAGCATAGTTGACCACTTCCGGGTACATTTATATTTGCTGGGTACGCACCAATATCTATTCCAGTGATAGTAGCAGTAGCAGTCGCAGTACATGCATTACCATCAGTTACTGTTACTACATAAGTCCCGGCAGCAAGGCTACTGGCAGTAATTGCGGTTCCTCCTGAAGGAGACCATGAATAGTTGTACGTTCCTGGTCCTGTTCCGTCTGTAGGAGCTGCAGTAGCTGAACCTGTATTGGTAGCATCGGTACATGCTTCATTTGAAAATGACCCAATAGTTACCGAAAGCTGTGTTCCAGGCGCAACAATAGTAGCAGTAGCACTGGCAGTTGCAGTACATCCGTTAGCATCTGTTACCGTTACCACATAGGTCCCGGCACCAAGGCCGCTGGCCGTAATTGCTGTTCCTCCTGAAGGTGACCACGAATACGTATAACTTAAGGATCCGCCTGTTGGCACCGCAGTGACGGAACCTGAACCGGAACCATTACAATCATTGGTTTGCGCACCCATAGTCACACCAACCAGCGATGCAGGCTCTGTGATAGTTGCAGTCGCACTGGCAGTGGCAGTACAGCCGTTGGCGTCTGTTACCGTTACCACATAGGTACCGGCAGCAAGGCCGCTCGCTGTCACTGATGTTCCGCCTGACGGTGACCAGGAATACGTATAACTTAAAGAACCACCCGTTGGAACCGCAGTCACGGATCCCGTATTGAAACCATTACATATCACATTGGTTTGCGCACCCATTGTTACACCAACCAGCGATGCTGGCTGTGTGATGGTGGCTGTCGCGCTGGCAGTAGCTGAACAGCCGTTGGCGTCTGTTACCGTTACCACATAGGTGCCGGCAGCAAGGCCGCTCGCTGTAACTGATGTTCCGCCAGACGGTGACCAGGAATACGTATAACTTAAGGAACCGCCCGTTGGAACAGCAGTCACGGATCCCGTATTGAAACCATTACATATCACATTGGTTTGCGCACCCATTGTCACACCGACAGGCAATGCCGGCTGTGTGATGGTAGCCGTAGCGCTGGCAGTGGCAGTACAGCCGTTGGCATCCGTTACCGTTACCACATAGGTGCCGGCAGCAAGGCCGCTTGCTGTAACTGATGTTCCGCCTGACGGTGACCAGGAATACGTATAACTTAAGGAACCGCCCGTTGGAACCGCAGTCACGGATCCCGTATTGAAACCATTACATATCACATTGGTTTGCGCACC
>CAISOH010000217.1 GCA_903887005.1 uncultured Bacteroidota bacterium
ACGAACTTGTTAGTATCAGTGTTTCGACGGTTGAGATGGCGACTGTTTTTGTTTAAAAAGATAAAACTACGCATAGAAGCCGATGTAACAATCAGAAGTCGATGTTCGCGTCAGTGGGTTATGTTCACTTTGTCGCTGAATTTTCAGCGCTATGAATCAGGAACGCCGGTGCCGTTTTTATCAAATATTTATACCAGTGAAGGATGCACCTCTGTATGCGATGCATCCGGTCGCCTGTTATTTTATTCCAATGGGGATACTGTATTTACAAAAACAGGCGCGCCAATGCCCTCGGGATGTTCCATAGTGCCATACCCTACAATAAGCACTACACAGGCTGCGCTTGCCATACAGGTTATTGGCAATATTAATCAATATTATTTGTTTTCATTGGAGCAATATAGCGGCAGCATTAATTACTGTCATCTGGAATACTGTATAGTGGATATGTCGCTGAACGGGGGTAATGGTGATGTGATCGCCTCATCAAAAGGAAAGCCAATCGCAAATAATTTATCGGAAAAAATGATTGCAATACTGGGCAATAGTGGTGATATCTGGCTAATGACACACAAGTTGAATGCAGCAGTTTTTTGTGCGTATCATATTACATCTGCGGGTTTAAATCTTACACCCGTTTTGTCAACTACGGGTACGTATTATAACTATCTGGCCGGGGTTATGAGGGCGTCTCCCGACAGAAAAAAAATTGTCTGCCAGATAGATCAATACGCTTTTTTTAATGGGACGGAATTGTACGATTTTGATGCCAGTACCGGTATTGTTTCCAATTGTCAGGTGCTCGATACTGCAGATGAACAATATGGCGCAGAATTCTCTCCCGATAATTCAAAATTATTCGTCCACCAGGAAAACGGTGCAGGTGGGGTTTACAGATACGACCTTACACTCCCTGCAACCACCGATATTATTGCTTCAAAAGTGCTAGTTCATTCAGGCGGATATTATAAGGATTTAAGACTTGGCCCTGATAGTAAAATATACCTTCCGAATTTTCTGAATAGCGGGCTTGATTGTATAGCAAATCCCAATGCATCAGGTACGGCATGGGGTTACACTACGAATGCGGTTATGCTGACGGCAGGCAGCTTGTGTGGGATCGGGTTGCCTAATGTGAATGTCAGCCAGTGGTCTTCCGTAGGTATCATAAACAATAACCCGGAAATGGCATTATCCGTATTCCCCAACCCGGCCAGGGACAAGGTGACAATAGACGCAACCGGCCTTTCCGGTAATGCTGCCACCATTAATTGCTATAACACAGTGGGTGCCATAGTAGCGCACAAAACAGGCATTTTAAATAACGGAGCGCTGAACAGTACTCTTAATGTATCATCGCTGCCAAAAGGTATTTATCAGATAAGACTGTCAGACGATGGCGGGACAAACCTGGCGCGAACAGTGGTATTGCAGTAACATTCTTATACTTCCAAAGGGGTAAAATCGTAACTTTTTCATTCACCACTTTTGCGGTCTTGTTTTTTATAATTAATCCTGTTATCAACAATTGTGCTTTGCGTCTTGGCGCCTTTGCGAGAAACTTTTTATTCACTAATCTATCCCTTTTGCTTTATAGTCAGAGAGGCTAATTGGTTAATCAGGTAAAAGGGCCATGGAACTAATGGTTCATGTTATCAAACAATTCCTCTCGTTTTGCTCTGAGGCCTTTTGATTGTCCTACAGCTATTTCGGGAATATCGTTTTTAAGCCCGTCCATGGCTTCTGCAAGAAATTCGCTTATAGGAATGCCTCCGTGGGTTTGGGTTTTATCTGCGCGGCGTTGATGGCCTAATTCGGTATCGGTTGAAGGAGGGGCTATTTCATAGACTTTTACGGAGCCTTTGAGTTGGTGCCGCATAGATAGGGTGAGGGAGTGAACGGCGGCCTTTGTGGCGCAGTAAACGGGCATAAACGCAATGGGCGCAAACGCCAGCCCGGAAGATATGTTGATAATTGCGGGATCTTTTTGCGTTTTCAGATGCGGTGCAAATAACGACGACAGATGAATGGGTGCAATAAGATTGGTTTCTACTTCGCTTCTTACTGTTGCTAAATCCACAGGCTTGGTAAGATCTGTGACAAGCTGGATACCTGCATTGTTCATCAGGATATTGAGGGTGGGGTATTGTTGTATGGCCCAGGCAGCAAGTTCTTCGCGTTGCTGTTCATTGGCTACATCACATTCTTTTGTGATGATGGCGGGATGTTTTTCTTTGATTTGGTGGAGGCGCTCAGTCCTGCGGCCGCAGATGATAACAGTATTGCCATCCTGGAGGAATTGTTCTGCAAAGGCCAAACCAAGACCTGATGTGCCGCCTGTAATTAAAATAGTGTTGCCTGATGTGTTCATAAGAAAATTCAAAATTCAAAAGTAAAAATTCAAAAATGCGGTATAAATGTACAAAGGATGCGGCAAATGAGGCCCATTTATCAAGTGCCTGATTTAAAGATCCGTTTATAATACTGGTTTTAATGTTTGCAGGTATTTAGTTTCATTATTTTATGAGCTTTTTACTTTTGAATTTTTACTTTTGAATTTCTATATGAATAATAATTTATTATCCCGGCTGCCGGGCAACAGGAATGGATGGATATTTATACTGCTGTGGCTGCTTACGTTTGGGTTATATATTTCCGCCGCCAGGGCGGGATGGGTGATTGATGCGGTAGGTTTTTTATATAATCTGAAGCATGAAGGCTTTTGGGATTTCATCAACCGCACCCATTCCGGCGACCAGAGTTTTTACCAGGTACTTACTTTGCAGTACTACATAGGTTATCAATTATGGGGAATGAATTTGTGGATGTGGAGCTTGCTGTATATCACGCTCCAGGCCATGAACGCCTTTCTCCTCTTTGTGATTTGCCGGAATATTTTTTCTGATTCAGGACTGAAGAACAGTGTGCTGGTTCCGCTTATCGGTGTATTGTTTTTTACCATTTGCCCGCATATTTCTGAAGTAATTATCTGCAAGGCTTATTACCATTACCTGCAGAGCTTTATGTTTATCCTGCTCATCATGCTGTGGGTGCAAAAATACCAGCATGAGCAACGAAGTAAATATGTATGGGGCTCCGCAGTCCTGTTCCTGTTGTCGGTATTTACACTGGAAATTTTTTATATCATTCCCTTCCTGGTGCTGACGATAGCGCTATATTATCGTTTTGCATTGAACTATGACAGACAGCTATTCCGAAAGACGCTGATGAAATTCTTCATCCCGCAAATACTGATGTTAGGTGTTTATTTTATTGCTCTTTATGCTACGTACAAAAACCTCCGGGTGCATAAAATTGAAGTGAATCAGTCGGTCATTGATTATTTGTCGAAGCTGCCCAAATACCTGTTCCATATAATACTGCTTGGGCGTTATTTTGACCCTACCGATAAAAACGCTGTATATGCTTTTTGTGAGTCGCCGGGTACGCTTGCTGTTTTTTATGGGTTAGTAATTATCGGCAGCATTTTGGTATTAACCCGCTTAAATAAAATAAGCAATAACGGAAAAGTAATGTTTCTGTTGTTCGTATGGGCTATGATGACATTGGTGTTTGTAATGCCTTTAGCGTTTCCCGGTTCATCGCTGCTGATATTTTATGACCGGTACACTTATTTTGCCAATGCATTTATCTACATGCTGCTGGCGATGCTGGTGCTGAAACTCAAAAACAAATACATAGCGTATGCGCTTTTCGGTATTTATGGCATCATCAACCTGTATTTTACAATAATGGTAAACAACTACTGGAAGCAGTCTGATGTTATAAATACAAAACTGCTTGACCATCTGCCGGAAGCTGGAAATAAAACAATACTATTGTTGAATATACCCGAAAATATGAACGGCGCACCGATGATTGGTGCGCAGCATGATGGTGAATACAAAACCATGCATGAGGTGTATATGGGTACAGCTATTAAAAATACTGTTTTTGATGTGGCGTCATACAATATGAATTCGGATACCGATGGTGTATATGTTATATTTGTAAATGACAGCGTAGTGGACGTGGCGCTTAGTCAATGGGGATCGTGGTGGTGGTATGATGGACAGGGAGCAAAAAGCTATGAGAATGATGTTTACAAAGTGAAAATGGTCAACCCGAGCCGCTGGTATGAATTAACGCTTAAAAAGCCGACCTCTCAATACCTGCTTTTGTATAATGTTGGGGATAAATGGAAGATGGCAGATATGGATAAGAAGCATCAGAAACAACATTAGATATAAGCTGTAAGGGGTGCCACATCTTCAAGATATGGCACCCCTGTGAAATTTTAACCTTTATTTTTTGAATTTCGACTATAGGTTTTTCTATTACCTTTGGCTGCAAATATTCTAAATGTTTCAAATCCTGCTTTTGAGGGATTTGATTTTTGAATTAAAATTATACAATGAAGAAAAACATAGCATTGATTGCAGGCGGGTATTCCGGTGAGTTTGTGATATCCATACAAACGGCCGATACTATTGAAAAAAGCTTAGACAATACATTATACAATGTTTATAAGATAATCATCACCAGGGATGAATGGTATTATCTGAACGGAGATGAGAAAATATCAGTAGATAAAAATGATTTTTCGCTAACGGTAGGCGGTGAAAAAATAAAATTCGACTGTGCGTTTATCGCTATTCATGGCACACCTGGAGAAGATGGCCGGATACAGGGCTACCTCGACATGTTGCAAATGCCATATACAACCTGCAATTCAATAGTATCTGCTCTTACTTTTAATAAAAGCTATTGTAATAAGGTAGTAAAAGCATTCAATGTAGTCAATATAGCAAATTCGGTGCACCTGATAAAAGGGGAACCATATTCTATGGGAGCGATCTTAGTAGAACTGAAATTACCGGTATTCGTGAAGCCCAACGAAAGTGGCAGCAGCCTTGGCGTAAGCAAAGTAAAGCGTGTAGAAGAGTTATTACCTGCAATAGAGAAGGCTTTCAAAGAAGATAACCAGGTGCTGATAGAAGAATTTATTGAAGGCCGGGAGTTAACAATAGGTATTTACAGGGCTAACGGATGTTTATACGCCTTGCCGGCTACTGAAATAGTGAGCAAAAATGAGTTTTTTGATTATGAGGCTAAATACACACCGGGTGTAACCAACGAGATTACTCCGGCAAAAATTGACAATAATCTTAGGGAACAACTGGAATCAAAAGCAATGTATATATACCGGCACCTTAACTGCCGGGGTATCGTAAGAATGGACTTCATATTGCAGCAGCAATCCAATAAACTCTTTTTCCTGGAAGTGAATACCATGCCGGGGCAAAGTGAGAACAGTATAGTACCCCAGCAGGTAAGGGCTTCGGGGCGGACACTTAAGGATTTTTATGGCGAATTACTGGAAGATTGCCTGAAAAATCATTGATGCCGGCAGACTAAGAAAAATTGACAAAATAAATTCCCTTACTTTTATACGGAGAATCCGTTATGAAGGACAAAATCAAAAAAATTTTTTTATTCAATCTTGGAGTTGTGTTACTGCTTTGTGCGGTGCTGTACGTGTCGTTTTTTGCTGCGCTGCACTGGATCACCCGGCATGGGGAAGAAGTGCAGATACCGGACGTAAGAGGCAGGTCAGTGGACCAGGCCATAACCCAGTTAAAGGCAATGCATTTCGAGGTATTTGTGGACTCCACCTATGAGCCATCCATTAAGCCATTCACGGTTTTGAAACAGGTTCCCGATACCGGTTCTCTGGTGAAACAGGGGCGTACTGTATTTCTTACGGTCAACATGCTGATGCCGCCTTACATACCGATGCCTTCCCTGGTAAATCTGTCATTCAGAAGCGCAGTAATGCTGTTGCACAATAATAAACTTTTGTTGGGAGACACGACTTACAAGCCTGATATAGCAGCCGGCGCCGTATTGGAGCAGCATTATAAAGGCGCAATTATTACTGCCGGTGAAATGATAGCGCAGGGTAGTAGAATAAGCTTAGTGATAGGCGATGGATTGGGAAATACAGAATTCAACGTTCCTAATGTTGTTAGTATGAACGTAGAAGAAGCTATGACTGTATTAAGTCAATACAGCCTCATACCTGTTATTGTTGCCTACGACCAATTATCTGTGATCACTGATACCTTGGCAGCAATTGTTGTTGACCAGGAACCCAGGGAACTCAACCAGGCAGGGGCCGCCAACCGGATAAAGGAAGGTGATTTTATTAACATTAAAATATCGCAAAACCCAAATTCCCAGGAAATCCATAAAGACAATACAAACCAGCAATGAAGCGTTAATGATAGATAAAAACAAGAACGCAAAGTGAGAAAAATCATAACAGCCATTTATGCATTATTAATAATTATTGCAAGTTTCGCCTATGATTCATTTGGGCAGGAGTTTGCTATGCCTGTCCGTTGCAATCCATTGCTGAATAATCATATAAATTCAGCCCCGGTAAAATCTGCAAAAAAAACCACCTCCACGCTTAGCCTGCCGTTTTTTGAAGACTTTACCGGGTATAGCATTTACCCGGATAGCAGTAAATGGGTTGATTTTGAAGTATATATAAATAATACAATGGGCGTACGTCCAATAAGCAGGGGCGTAGCTACTTTTGACGACCTTAACCAGGTTGGGATTCCTTATGACAGCTTCAGCAATACTAATTTCCGTTATGCCGATAGTCTCACTTCGCAGCCTATAGACCTGAGCAGCGACTCATCTGCTGACAGCGTTTACCTGAGTTTTTTTTACCAGCCCCAGGGCAATGGCTTTTACCCGTTATCCGAAGATTCGCTCATTCTTTACATGAAAACCGTTTATGGGGGGTTTGTAAAAGTATGGGCAGCGGAGGGATCCACTCTCCAACCCTTCACCCAGGTGATGATTCCCATTACCGATTCGCTGTATTTTCATAACTCCTTCCAGTTTCGTTTTGTGAATATTGCAGCGCTTTTTTGGGCGGATGCCGTTTGGAATGTGGACTACATAAGGCTGGATAAAAACCGGAGTATGTATGATACCGCAGTCAATGATATAGGGTTCTCTTCCGATCCTACTTTTCTGCTCAATGATTACACCTCCATGCCCTACCGGCAATTTATGGCTAACCCGCCATCAGAAACTGCTGCACAATATTCCGACAGTGTACATAACAACTGGCCAATACCGGAACATATTACCTACGGATTTACAGCTACTGCCCTCAATACCGGAACTTTTCTGAATTCAATAGCATTCAATAGCGCTACTTTACCCCCCGGTAATATACAACAACTGACGAATGCTGCATATACAACCTCTATTCCAATGACCACTCCACACAGGTATGATAAGGTTGTTTTTGAAAATACGTTTTTCATCCAGTCTTCATCAGCAACCGGTCCTGCTGCTAATGATACCATAGTAAAAGACCAGGTATTTGATAATTATCTTGCTTATGATGACGGTACTGCCGAGAAAAGTTATTTCCTTAAATTATCAGCTACCCTGCCCGGGAAAATAGCTATTGAATATCACCTGAACATTCCTGATACCATGCGTGGTATGGCAATCTATTTTGGAAGGCAGATACCATTTCCTATATATAAAGCGTTTTCCATTCTTGTTTATTCAGCGCTTGCAGGTGTCAACGGAGCTTATGCCGATAACCTGCTTTTTCAGCAAGACCTGAACGTCCCATTTTATGTGGACACAATAAACCATTTCACTATATACAAGTTCGACAAACCGCTATACCTGCCTGCTGGTACTTTTTTTGCCGGAACATTGCAGCCGCAAGGTAGTGGCGATGACAGCATCTACTTCGGGCTGGATGTAAACAGGATAGGCGGCAACCATGCTTATTACAATGTAGAAAATATTTGGAATTCTTCGCTCATCAGCGGGGCTATCATGATGCGGCCTTTATTGGGACAAAATATAACCGGCAGTGGAATACATGATATACAGGCCGGCAACCAGCAGTGGCAGGTAATGCCAAACCCTGCAAAGGATTTACTGCAATTTGTTTTTGAAGGGGACAGTAAACCTGCATACCATATTACCGATATACAAGGCAGAATTATATTGCAGGGTATAGTACCCAACGGGAAAACCATTGATATATCGCAACTGATGCCGGGTATGTATTTTGTAACGCTGCTCAGTGATGGTATCCCCCTGGCCCCGCAAAAGTTCATTAAATTGTAATAGCCGTATAAAAATATCCAAATCTCAATATGACAAACATCACAGTTGAAGAGCTAAAAGAACGGCTGGACGCCGGAGAAAAACTGCACATCATTGATGTTCGCGAACCTGCAGAATATGCAGAATACAATATTGGCGGGCAGCTTATACCGCTTGGCAAAATACTGAGTATGCAGCTTGATGACATTGATGAACTGAAAGACGAAGAGCTGATCATACATTGTAAAATGGGCGGCAGGAGTATGCAGGCATGTATGTTTTTGGAGCAGGTCGGTTTTGCAAAGGTGGTGAATGTGACAGGGGGAGTAATGGCATGGAAACAGAAATTTGGATAATGGCTCAATTGCTCAATGGCGTAATGGCTTAATTAATGTGGAAATGTGGTTAATGCGATAATGTGACGAGTGTTTTTGCGCATTTTTTCTTTATTTTTTTTGAGGGTGATGGAAATTGGACATAATTGCCGAACTACTAATGTTTATTTATTCCTCATTTCCGGAGCTGATTTTAAAAACTATTCTTCCAGTTTCTTAATACACTTTGCCATATCAATTCCTTTTAGCAATACTCCATTGAAAAGATCGCCTTTTTTTTCTATCCTCCGCATAATATTTTGAATTGTAAAATCAGACGGATGCAATCCCTTTTTCACTTCTTTCCACTCTAAGGGAGTGGATACGGTAGCCCCGGGCTTTGGACGCAGGCTATAGGCGCAGGCCAGTGTTTGCCCTTTATTGTTTTGTAAATAGTCTAAATACAAATGGCTTTCTCCTCGTTTGCTTAAAGAGCGGTCAAGGCTTGTAAAAGCAGGCAATTGTTCGTGTGCCATCATCACTATCATGTGTGCAAATTCCTTAGCCTGCTCATAAGAATATCTGGCGCCCAATGGCACATAAATATGCAAACCGGTAGCTCCTGATGTTTTTGGAAATGAAACCGCTCCTGCTTTTTCCAATATTCCGTTTATTAAATTTGCTGCTTCTATTACCTGTTCAAAAGTATTTTTTTCAGACGGGTCTAAGTCAAGTACAAGATAATCGGGCTTATCAAGGTTTTCCAGGCGCGAGTTCCAGGGGTTCATTTCTATGCAACCCAGGTTAGCAAGGTAAAGCAAGGTAGGCTTGTCACTACAGATTATATAATGAATTTCTTTTTCAGCACTTTCAGAATACAATGGTACGGATTTCACCCAGTCAGGGGCATTCCCCCCCGCATCTTTATGAAAAAATCCTTCCCCTTTAATTCCGTTTGGTGTCCGGAATAGTGATTCCGGGCGATCTTTCATATATTTAATAATAAAGGGATAGACAGTATTATAATAGTCTATTACATCGCCCTTTGTATATCCTTCATCCGGCCAGAATATTTTATCCAAATGTGTGAATGTTATTTTCTTCCCGTCTATACTTTTTATGGTTTCCATTTTTTGTGCCCTTATACTATTTTTAATTACTGCGCTTTTTATTATCCTTTATTTCTTCATGAACGTCTTTTGGCGCTTTATCCATCCGCAAACCCATAAATACAGGGTGCCGCCGGTTACCGCTTTGCGTTATTTCCGAGTATTTAAGGTTACATACCAGTTCCGGCTTTACCCAGGTTACCGATGCATTTACAGGCACTTCAGTATCAAATGGCGATTTGCCGGTTTTAAGCGGCTGCAATTGCTCATAAACTTCTTTAAGTATGTTACTGCTAAAGCCGGTGCCCGTATGACCAATATAGGAGAACTTGCCATTCTTATATAATCCAAGCACTAATGCACCAAAATACTTTCTGCCGCCCTGCGCTTCGGTATATCCTGCTATTACCGCCTCTCCCATGATCACACTCTTTACTTTAAGCCAGGCAGAGGAACGGCAATTTTCTTTGTATTTGCTATCTGCCCGCTTGGCTATCATGCCTTCCAAACCTTGTTTTTTTATGGCCTTGAAAAAATCTTTTCCACGTTCCTCTACATGGTCGCAATACCTTATGATATCACTTTTGGGCAATAATTCTTTCAATATCTTCTTTCGTTCAATCAGGGGTTTATCTTCTATTGATTTTCCATCCACGTAAAGGCAGTCGAATATATAATAACAGACAGGTACATCGCGGTCCTTCAAATATTGTTGTATCAGCTGAAAACCTGGTTTGCCTGACTTGTCAAGGGCTACTATCTCCCCGTCAAGCACCGCATTTATTTTTATTTTTTCCAGTTCTTCAAATACTGTAGGATAGTCTGTTTTGAATGATAATCCATTTCTTGAGTACAGCCTCAAATCCTTCTTATCTGTCTCTGCAATAGCCCTGTAACCATCCCATTTAATTTCAAAGATCCAGTCAGGGTCATCAAATGGCTCATCATGCAGTTTTGAAAGCATCGGTTTTATAAAATGTGTAATTTTTTGATTGCTGCTCACCTCATGTTTTTGAGAGTATGTTTTGTTTGCCGGAGTTACGGATAGTTGCTTTAATAGTACCGGACTTGCTTTTTTTCACTTCTTGTTGCGTTCCGCGGTATAAGCCAGCGAACTTTTCTTAGCATAGTCTTCGCTGTAATATTCCTCATCTGTAGCGAATTTGTCTTTATGTTTTATCAGCAGCCATGTTTTCGCGTCCTTTTTCATATTCACTAAAGCAAAGTCACCTTTCAGATGTTTACCATTCATCCTGAATTTTATACTTCCTGTTTGAAGATCATGAGAAAAAGCTGCGGGGGTTATCGGTGCTCCATGTTCATCAACAGGCTCATAGGTGCCATGATCCCATACATCCACATGCCCGGCACCATAGTTTCCTGCCGGTATATCTCCTTCAAATGTTGCGTAATCAACCGGGTGGTCTTCTACCATCATCGCCAGTCTTTTATCCTTAGGATTCATAGATGGGCCTTTGGGAATTGCCCAGCTTTTTAGCGTGCCATTCAGTTCCAGCCTGAAATCATAATGCAGGTGGCTTGCATGATGGCGCTGCACCACAAATATCAATTTGCCTGTGTTGTTGCCATCCTTACCGCTGGGTTCAGGAGTATGTTCAAAATTCCGTTTACTATTATATTTCAATAATGTCATGGCAATTTATATTATCCTTTTAACCAATTACCCCTTTACCTAATTAACCTTTCAGCCAATCAAGAGGCTTTTTTCTTTTCCAGGCTTTCCTTTAGCTGCGCCATCAGGTCTTTACTCTTACTATGTATTATTTTGAATTTAGGCTTTGTTATTTTTCTTCCTTTCGCTTTAGCCTCTATTATCTTCATCAGTTCCGAATCATAAGTATCTTTGTATTTCGTCAAGGAGAATTTTTTGGGAGTAAGCTGGTTTATTAATGCCTGCGCCATTTTCAACTCGGCAGGCTTTACGGTTATGTCCTCTGGTATATTCTGGTCTCCATAATCTCTTATTTCTTCGGCAAACCTGATTTTAAGCAACAGCAGCATATCCTCCTGTGGTTTCAGTACGCAAAGGTTTTCTTTATTTCGTATAATATACACACCAACTGCTACTTTGCCACTCTGTTTTAATGCCTCACGGAGTAATACGTAAGCTTTCTCTCCACCTTTCATCGGTTCTAAATAGTAGGGAGTCTCATAGTAAGCAGTATCAATATCTGCTTCTTTTACAAACTCATTAATTTCTATCCTTTTACTTTTTTCCGGGCTTACCTTTTCGAAATCTTCCTCACTCAGCACTACATATTCATCATGATATTTATAGCCTTTCACAATATTTTCCCAGGGCACTTCTTTTCCGTTATCTGTATTTATTCTGGCATATCGGATTTTGGCATGCCCGTTTTTGTCCAGCATATCAAGATCCGGCGCACTGTCCCTGGTGGCGCTGAATAACCGCACCGGTATATTTACTAAGCCGAAACCTATTGATCCTGACCAAATCGAATTCATAGAATAGTTTTTCAACTACAAATGTTTATATAAATAGTATGCCGCAATGTGATATTTATCAGTTCAGGAATAAAAATCAGTAAGTAATTTCGGATATAAGCTTGCCGTGTTAAGCATATAAGCAAAGTTATTTATTGTGTTTATTATATAAAAAAGGGCTGGCATTTCGGCCAACCCTCTTTTTCATATCACAAATCACGGTTATCATTCTACCATCATCCTTGAAACATAAATGCCATTTGCTGTTCTTGCGGTTAAGAAATAAATCCCTGCCGGGCGTTCAATTTTTATATCAACAGCCTTATTGGTATATGTTGTAAATTCCTTGATGGTTTCCCCTGCCATATTAGTTATAGTCACATCTGCCTGAAGGTTGTCTTCTGATAAAAGGTTAACTGTAAATATCCCTGTATTAGGATTCGGATATAGCTTTATCTCGGTACTTACAGGATTTGAAACAGCATTTACTCCTGATACACATCCTGATGCGGAATGTACGGATACGGTAAATGTTTTAAACCCTATACCGCAACTATTTGAAATGCCATATGTAATCGTCGCTGTTCCTATAGTTACCCCGGTTATTACCCCTGATGTAGAACCTGCCGTAGCTATGGTGGTCATAGGGGTTGTCCAATAACCACCTGGTGTAGCATCTGATAAAATGATGTGCATACCTACACATACAACACTTGCACCCATTATAGCGGCGGGAGTTGCGGTATTGACCGTAACTGTAGTTGTTGCGGTTCCTGATGAGGCAGTATAACTGATAGTTGCCGTACCTGGCGCCACACCAGTTACTATACCGGTGGTTGAACCAACAGTTGCAATAGTTGTATTAGGAGTGCTCCATGTTCCGGGTGTTGTAGCATCACTTAATGTAGTTGTTGCGCCGACACATACAGTCATTGTTCCTGTTATTGCACCTGTACTGGTAGCTTCCGGAATTATGAGAGAAGTATTATTCCATAAATCACCCATATCCTGAATTCCGTTGTTATTTACAGCATTTAATATAGCAAAAGCTTTAACAGTACCTGTTAAGGCCGCAGGAGCTGTCCACGGAATATCCTGTACATACATAGTACCTGCTCCCCCTCCACCAACTAAGGTAGTTGCCGCAAGAGAGGAGCTATGTTCCACAATAACAATACCTGGAGTCTCATAAGTGCCTTTATGGGTTCCGGTTATTGCCGATAAAGTACCTTCGTTAGTTGTTGTGCCATTCTTTACAACTGACAACTGGAAACCAAAATTAGGCAATAAGGTGGACCCTGTATTTGTTCCTGTAACTCTGAGTTTATAAGATGTACCGCCCACATAACCGGTTGTTACTAATGCACCACCCATATCAAACAGTTCAATCTTAATTGTAGTAGAAGTTGAAGCTACTATTGCATGGCAAGGTCCTGAACCGCAGTTTTGAGTTCCGCTGGCACCGGTATAATCAGTATTTAGAGTAAGCCCCGGGCCTAAGTGGTAACTTGATAATGTTATAAAAAGAAATAAGCCAACCAGGGGCAAAAGGATAAATGTTTTTTTCATGTTTTTGTAGTTAATAAATGAATAAAATTGTAGCGGATGGATTTCAAAAATAAGGAAAATAGCAATTGAATGTTACGACATCAATTAAAAGGTTAAATTAATTATAAAAATCACATCCCAGATATGTATCCGGATAAATGGGGGTGAAAGAAGGATAAACGGGTACAAATTGCAGATGAATCAAAAGCATTATCTTCACATCATAATCATGATCAGACTTCAATAGAGATGACCTGATGCAATCACAAGAAATATTCACTTTCATTATCTGTTTAGCTGCGCTGTTCGCCTATATCAATTATAGGTTTATCAAATGGCCATCTACCATCGGTATCATGGCTTTGTCGCTCATGTGCTCTGTATTGCTGGTAATAGCCGGTAGTTTATTTCCTTCAGAAGCAGCCCCTCTCATAAAGATTATTACTTCAATAGATTTCCACAGCCTGCTTATGAAAGGCATGCTTGGTTTTCTTTTATTTGCAGGATCAATACATATTGACGCCAAAAATTTAAGGAAAGTAAGATTGCCGGTGATCACTTTGGCTACAGTTGGCATTTTGATTTCTACTTTCCTCATTGGGACTTTTTTATATTATATTTTCTACGCTTTCCATATTGATATGGCATATATTTATTGCCTGCTGTTCGCCGCCCTTATCTCTCCAACAGATCCGATAGCTGTATTGGCCATTTTAAAACAGTCTGGATTGTCCAAATCCCTGGAGCTGAAAATTGCCGGGGAATCTTTATTTAATGATGGCGTAGCTGTAGTAATATTCCTGACCATAATGGAGGTAGCACAGGCTGGTATAGGAAATTTATCTGTACGGGATATTTCTGTTTTGTTTATTATGCAAACTGGTGGGGGATTGCTATATGGACTTTTGCTTGGTTACCTAAGCTTTTATGCACTCAGGGCTATTGATAAGTATGAAGTAGAAGTAATGGTAACAATCGCTACTGTAATGGGCGGCTATTTGCTTGCTGATTATCTGCATGTTTCCGGGCCTCTGGCAATGGTTGTGGCGGGAATTGTTATTGGCAACAACAGCAAAAAAACAATTATGTCAATCATAACAAGAGATTATATTTACAAATTCTGGGAACTGATAGATGAAATACTAAATGCTGTATTATTCCTTTTAGTGGGGTTTGAAATGCTGGTGATAAAAGTGGATAAAACAATTATTATCATCAGCCTGATTACCATAATCATTGTATTGTTTGCGCGATGGGTGTCTGTTGCTGTGCCCGTTTCCCTGTTAAGGTTTAAGATGAAATTTGAAAAACATGCAATTGCCATACTTACCTGGGGAGGGCTTCGGGGTGGTTTATCGGTAGCGCTCGCATTATCGCTCCCTCCTGAAATGCATCGTGACCAGTTTGTATGTATTACTTATGTTGTTGTTGTTTTTTCTATAATTGTACAAGGCCTGAGCATTGGCAAATTGTATAGGAGGTTAAACCCAACCCCTGACCCCTGAAGTGACTATTTTTTAAAAATGAAGAGCATTGATAGGCTTGCCTTTCAGGGCTTTTTTCTTTTGTAGGGGACTGCATAAGGGACTGTTTATTTAGTGATAAATACTTTCCGTGAATTATTTTCAGAGACAAATATTATATTCTTCAGTTTCCTTAGATTCTTAATTGTAGATAGTTCGATTCCTGGAAGTAGATAGAGGTTTTAAAAACGGCTACCTGCCAGATGACATGAAATTGCTAAAATAACCGCTACTGTAATATTTGGCAACATACCTATGTCCAATATCAATTGCTATTTTTTTATTTTTTAATAAAAATATCAAAAATGTAAATTAGTATTG
>CAISOH010000218.1 GCA_903887005.1 uncultured Bacteroidota bacterium
AAAAGCTCAACAACAGGCCTAGAAAAAAGAACAATTTTACCTCACCAATTAAATTGCTAAATTTACATAACGTTGCATTTGCTGCTTGAATTCAGCCTTCACTTTCCGCTATGTACCATCGTTACTGAGGAACAAAGGGGAATTGGCGAGCATCGTTGATGCTAAACTTATAGCGTAACCTAATAATCCTGGATTAAAACATCTGCTGAAATAGATAATTGCTCGTGAAGTTTACGTATCATAGACAAGCTTAGTTTCCTTTTTCCTGATAATATTTCTGATTTACGGCTTCTATATCCAAGAATACCGGCTAACTGAGCTTCCGTCATGCCCATTTGTTCCATTCTGAACTTAATAGCTTCAATAGGATTAGGATTAGGAACAGGATAATGCACAGAATCATATTCCTTTATCATCAAAGAAAGTATTTCCAATTCATTTGCAGGTTCTGACCCTTCTGATAAATCCATTTGCATTAATTCGTATATACGCGCTACAGCCTCGTCATACTGTTTTTCATTTTTTACCGGTGTTAACATAACTTATTGTTTTTGCGTCGATTTTATCATATTGTTTATGCGTTCCAAACCAAACAAGAAAAATAATTTTCATTCGGTATTCAATGTCAACGATCAACCTGTATTTATTGCCTGATATATTAAAAATTACTCTCTTTTCATTTAAGATGGAAGCGCTGCCAAATATTTGTTTTAGTTCATTATGATTATTCCATTCTGCTTTCAAAACTTCTTTATACCACAAGCATAATCGCTGCTTTGCCTCTGGATAATCTTCCCAGTAACTTTTCAGTGTTTTTGCAGCTACTATCCTCATTATTGACAAAGATACAAAAATGTTACCAATATGGTTACGGCCCTTGACAATTTGATAAACCAGCCGGCATATATTACAGAGATTTGTTCGTTTTCTGTAGTTCTAATCATTATATTTCAGGAAATATATGATGAGTATTCTGGGTAATGTTAAGAAAAGTAGAAGGAAAGCTTTGTTTATTCGCAATGTTGATATAAATTCACCCCCTATTCTGTCTATTGGGCAAAGCTCAATAGGGGGTATGATGTTTGGATAAACCGCTTTTTTATAAAAGAAAATCAAAGAGTATGAAAAGATTTTTGTTGCTATTTGTATTACTGATTACAGTAGGCGTTACTGCTTTTGCGCAAACAACGCATACAGTAACAGGTAAAATACTGGATGAAAACGGCAATGGTTTTCCAGGTGCCGGAATAACGGTGAAGGGAATGCAGATAGGAACTGTTTCCGATGTGAACGGTGATTTCATGCTCGACGTCCCGGATGGCAGCGGAGATTTTATTGTTCAGGCACTTGGTTACAATACACGCCAGGTAAGTGAAACAGATGGGACAATAACGGTAAAACTACAGCCAATATCAAAAGAGCTGGAGGGTACAGTTATAACTGCCCAAACAATAAAGAGAGAAAAAAGGGAACTTGGATATAATTCTACAACTGTAAATTATGAGGACCTTACAGCAGGCAATAATACCAGCGCATTATCAGGCCTTCAAGGTAAAGTGGCAGGCGCTAACATTACCAGCTCCACAGGTGGCCCCGGCGGCTCTACACGTATTGTATTAAGAGGTGAAAATTCCATACTGGGTAGTAATAATGCATTAATTGTTGTGGATGGCATAATAATGAATAATCATGACAGGACGCAAAGCCAGTTAGGGGATGCAAGCAATGCTTTTTCCCAATTAACCCAGGTTGATTTTGGTAATAGCGGCAATGACCTTGACCCTGAAGAAGTTGAAAACGTTACAGTACTAAATGGCGCTGCGGCCTCTGTACTTTATGGATCGGCAGGCGCTAACGGAGCTATAATATATACCACAAAAGCAGGCAAGCACAGGGAATCTGGTAAACCAAGTAAATTAGACATTACTTATAAAGCCACTTATACACAATCAGACATTCTCAAGTATTCCGATCTTCAGCATCAATTCGGACAGGGAAACAATTATAACGGCGTGGTTGACGACCGCCGCGAAAACTTTAGCTGGGGATTGCCGTTTGATGGTGCACTCCGTCCCTGGGGGCAGATAATAGACGGCAAGCAGTTAGTAAAACCTTATTCAGACCAGCCAGGTAATATTAAAAGCTTTTTTAATCATGGAAAAGACCTGAATAATTTTGTATCTCTTTCAGGAGGAACAGAAACTTCAACGTATTTTCTTTCACTTAATTCACTCAATAGTTCCGGCGTAGTTCCTAATACATTTTATAACAAATACAGCGTACGTTTTAACGGCACTACCCAATTGACCAATCACTTTTATTCATCTGTGAATGTCAATTACATCAATACTTATTCAAGGGCGGAAACAGGCGGGCAGGGCGCCGGATCGGTATTGGATAATTTATATGAGACTGCACGTGATATTCCTGTATGGGAATTGAAAAATTATGGTAATAAGTATTATTCTATGCTATATACAGATACCGGGAATATCGATAGGTATGGACAATATGGCGCTTATTATAAGAATCCTTTCTGGGTAGCTAAATATTATGACAACCGTAATAAATCGGACAGAATTTTGGGAGATCTTAAAATTGGTTATAAAAAAGGTTGTTTCAATTTTTATGACCGCGTAGGGATAGATGTCAATTCAGACGTGTCAACTTATAACACACCTCAGTTCAATGCGCAGCCTGTAGATCCATTTTATTCCGGTCTCAATTATTCTTCCGCTGGCGGGTTTACACAATCAAACAACAACGGATTCCGTTTTTATAACGACCTCGTAGGCAATTTCACACACTCATTGGGCAATAATTTCGGTATTAATGCCATAATAGGCCATAATGCTACCATTCAGCATGATGGGACACTGGCAGGTATTATTGATCCCGGAACTAATGGACTGGTTGAGCCGAATTTTTATAATCTGCAAAACAATATCGGCCCTGTTATTGGTTATAATAATATCGTCAGACGCAGAGCATTTGGCCTTTATGCGGATGTTGTCCTGAATTTCCATAAGGAATTATTCCTGGAAATGACCGGGCGTAATGACTGGTCATCCACATTGGACCTGAACCGTAATTCTTACTTCTACCCCGGAGCGAATGCCTCATGGGTATTCACTGAAAGGCTGAAAGGCGGCGGTTTTAAAGAAAAGGTATTGAACTATGGTAAAGTGCGCCTTGGCGCTGGCGGAGTAGGTAATGACGCGCCTGCATATGCTAACAATAATGCCGGATTTTTACAATCCCCGATAAGTACTTCATTTGGTTCGATAATACCTCCGTTTAACGGAATACCTTCTTTACAGGTGCAGAATACATTTGGCAACCCGGGTTTAAAGCCGGAACAGACGAGGGAACTGGAAGTTGGTACCGACCTTGCTTTTTTGAGAAACCGTATCAGCTTCTCATTTACTTATTACAGCAAGATTACCGATAACCTGATAACATTGGTTCCATTACCTCCGTCAACAGGTTTCGGATCCAGCTTTATTAATGTAGGCGCGGTGAGTAACAGGGGAGAAGAAATATCGCTCAGAGGAACGCCAATAGCTACCAGGTGGGGTTTGAAATGGGACCTTTTCGGAACTTATACCCATAATATCAATAACGTACAAAGCCTGACAGGTGGAGTTGATCATATTGTTGTCGGAGGCTATAACGGTATGGATATTGTAGCTGCCGTCGGGCATCCTTTCGGAACATTCTATGCGGCAGATATCCAATATTGGCAAGATCCTAAAACAGGATCATGGCACCCCGTTGTGGACAAAAATACCGGATTACCCGTAGCGACTACAAAACCTGTTTACAGGGGTTCTTACCTGCCTAAGTTCCAGGCCTCATGGGGTACTGAAGTTAGTTATAAGGGCATAAAATTGCATGTATTATTTGTTACCAAGCAAGGTGGGCAGTTCTTTAGCCGTAACAAAATGAATATGGATTTTAATGGTACATCGCAGGAGACAGTCACAAACAACCGTGAACCATATGTTTGGACTAATTCGGTGTATAATGTGACCAATACCAATATTTATTTACCAAACACCACAAAATTCCTGCCTTATAATTATTGGGTAAATGTTGAAGGACAAAATTTGCCGGCACAGGGATTAGTTGATGCAAGCTATATTAAACTACAGGAAATGTCTCTTTCTTATAAGATACCGCAAAAGTATTACAGGCATAGCCCGTTTGGCGGACTTGAAGCAGGAATTTTTGGGAATAATTTAATTTTATGGACAGCAAAAAGCAATCACTACAATGACCCTGAAGAAACATCAGCGGGAGCTATGGGTAACGGACAAGGATTTAACTATACCGCAAATCCTTCATTAAGGAATTACGGAGCATTTGTAAAAGTTACTTTCTAAACCTAAACAATTAAAATATCTTTTATGTTGATAAATAGAAAATTCATTCTTACCGCTGCGGTTGCCCTTGCTTTAGGCGCATCTTCCTGTAGGAAATTCATGGATGTTAATACCAACCCAAACATTTCACAAACAGTTACAGTAAAGACTTTGCTGCCTGCAGCCCAATTGTATTTGGGTTCTTCAGTTGGTGTAGATTTGCAGATAATAGGGTCTATATGGTCGCAATACTGGACACAAACTCCTGTTGCGAGCCAATATGTAGTATTTGAACAATACTCCCCCGGACAAGATCAATTTTCTACAGCATGGAGAGATCTTTATTCAGGAGCCGAGAATTTTTATCAGTTATATAATCTTGCCGATTCCCAAAAGAAAAAACAATATAAAGCTATCGCATTGCTGATGCAGGCATATACTTTCCAGCTTATTACAGACGGATGGGGAGACGCTCCTTTTAAGCAATCCTTAAAGGCGCAATATACCAACGGACATATGGTGAACCCGATGTATGACTCCCAAAAGGTTGTTTATAGCGGCATACTTGCCTATCTTGATTCTGCCAATAAGCTTATCAATGCAGCGGATCCAATTGCCCCGACTTCTGAGGACCTGATATATGGCGGTGATATGACAAAATGGAAGAAGTTTTCCAATACCCTAAGGTTGAAAATATTGCTGCGCATGGCTTATATAGACCCTGCGGGAACTCAAAAGAAAATTAATGCATTTTACACTTCAAATCCGGTATTTATCGGCGAAGGGGATGATGCGAAAATTTCTTATGGTTATAATTCTGCGAATAAAAGCCCGCTATATGCTGAATTTAGTTCTACAGCCCTGGCCGGAGTTCAGAACCTTGGTGGGAGCAAAACATGTATTGACAGTATGAACAGCAATAATGATTACAGGGAAAATGTATTTTATGAACCAGGACCAGGCATAACACAAAGCAGGTATGATATTTCATTCCCTGGAGGCAGTTACGCAATTCCAAATGTATATGTAGCCGGAGATGTTCAAAATGGTCTTTCTGCAAACGCCCCTGTAAACTTGCTTTCCAGTTGGGAGAGTTTCTTTTTGCAGGCTGAGGTTGCGGCAAGGAAGTGGGGAAATGCCCCTGGAAATGACGCTAATTTCTTTTACCAGGGAATCAAAGCAAGTTTTGATTATTATGGCTCAGCTATTTCAGCAACGACTGGAATAACAGCTGATTCTGCTTACAGACTGTATGTAAACGGAGACCTTTCTGTTCCGGCTGCTCCTGGTCATTGGGCAGTTTACCCAGTAGGTGCAGTTCAGGATACCTTAATAAAATTTATTATTACGCAGAAATGGTTCGCAATGTGCGGAAACCAGGCATTTGAGGCATGGACAGAATGGCGGCGTACTGGTTATCCTGATTTCCTGGTACATCCTGTAAACAGCCGGATTGGAAGCAATCGACCCAAGAGGTTCCTATATCCGACATCTGAAAGTACTGTAAATGCCAATTTTCCGGGTGTAAAGCCATTAACTAATAACGTTTGGTGGTGCACACAACCTTAATTGTATCAAAAAAAATTATGAGAATGAAAAAAATATTAGCGTTATCATTTTTTGCAGCAATAGCATTTGCAGGTTGTAAAAAGCAGGAAAATACTGTTTCCAAGCTTGTTAATGTGTCTTATCCTACTGTGAGGATCACTTCAGGGCAATATTTCAGTTTCCCATTGCATGGCGGGCCATTGCCTACCGTGAATTCGATCCATGCCACCGCTTATGATTCGTTTTACCATGAATCCATTGTACCTGTTGTGGACGCAAGCCATTTATCTAATTTAGCGCCTGGTTTATATGTTGCTACGGTTTCTGCTAAAAATTCAAATGGTTTTACAGGATATGCATATGTTTATGTAGCTATTACAGACGTACCTGATTCAATGGATATTTCGGGCTTTTACCTGAGGCAATTGGGTGGTTCCCCCTCCCCGTCAAATCCGGTGTTTATTACCAAAAAGGCCACCGGACTTTACCTGACAAGCAATGTAGGCGGGGTGGATACAGGTACCCAAAAAACAAGTATTGTTCCCGCTGTGTTTGCAATTACTGATTTTGCTAACTCAACTCTGGATTTTGGGAAACAGCCCACAAGTGCGGGTACATTGACTGCTTCAGGCGGATTGCTTAAAGAGAGCCCTGTGGATACTACGATAAGTTATTCCATTAGCCTGAGTGGTTTTGGCAGCCAGGTACGCACTTTTGTTAAACAATAATATTAAAGGATATTGGTATTTACTCCCCATATTTCATTTGTGGGGAGTTTTTTATTTTAATTGTTACAATACTTTTCCTGTTTGTTTTAGAATTTATTCCGGTATTTTACTTTTTAACAAATTATCCATTTCGCAGCCATTATATTTGCGCACTAATTTTTATTTATGCTAAAAATATTCGCCTTGCCGGCATTTTTACTTATCCAGTCTTCCATGTTGTTTGCGCAGGATGCTACTGATAAGATGAATAGCAATGCTACACCACCGGCAATTGTAAAGCCTGCCCGTGATTTTTTAATGCTGCAATTCGCTTATAATAATTGGGTGCAAAAGCCTGATTCTGTGAAGACTAAACCTTTCAGTTATAGTTTTAAGAGTTTTCTTTGTTATGATTTTCCCATAAAAAAATCCAACCTTAGTTTTGCTACTGGTTTAGGTATTAATGCGACGGTGGTTTATCTGAATCAAATGGTGTTAGCCAATACAGATACAGCGGCTGTATCAGGAGCAGAAGCCCGCTTTCTGCCGGATACCGGCTCTTATAGCAAATATAAAAGATACAAATTCGTAACAGCCTATATTGCCGCCCCTTTCGAACTGCGATATTTCAGTGATATGCAGAACAGGAACAAAGGTTTTAAAGCTGCAATAGGTATGGAAGTCGGAACATTGCTTGGCGCTCATACCAAGGGGTTATATTCTGTTGGAGGAACTAATGTAAAAGATAAAATAGATACTAAAAGATACATAAGCCCGTGGAATTTTGCTGCTACCATGCGTATAGGGTGGGGTAATTTTTCTGTTTACGGATCCTATAATCTAACTACTGTTTTTAAAGTGAATGCAGGGCCGCCAATTACGCCGGCTTCAGTGGGTATCTGCTTAACAGGGCTTTAATTGATTTTTACAAAATCCCCCTTTATTATTTGTTATTATGCCTATTGTTTGTGATTTTCCTGTTTAAACACAGGCAAAATTACTCTTGTTCTATCATTTTAATGATGCAATCATGAAAAGTATCCGCTCAAAAACAAAGGGTAAAACAAAAAAAATCACCCGGGACATGGGTGCAATCTTCAATTAAATTTATTTATAACTTATTGATTGTGCTATTGTTACCTCTTTACATTCCCGAACGGAGACGCAAGCATTACGTCTCTACAATGGGATTTTCTTTTCTATCCTGCCCTTGTTTTTGAGTGGATACCATGAAAATTCATAATTAATTGATTTGTAGCAATAAATAAATTCTATTATTTTATTAATTTTGTATTCATTTCTCACGTTGGGGGAGGTTATCCTTAATATCTTCCTGTTGTATTCGTTTATCCAATGTTTTTACGCCATTGCCGTTACTGTGTTATAATCTGAAAATATATAAGTAACTGACTACCTGATTAATAATAGAAATCATTCTGCAAAGCCCTCTCTACCTGGCTATTTGAAAGTTTTTCAAAGGCGCATTTTCATTAAGAAACATGCGAAAATTTATGTAAAACAAAAAAATGTTAAAAAAA
>CAISOH010000219.1 GCA_903887005.1 uncultured Bacteroidota bacterium
CATAAAATTGTGCATTGTTTAATATGCAAGACTTTGCGGCCTTGATTTTATAATTTACTTATTATCAATTCATTAGTCTTGGCGGCTTTGCGCCTTTGCGAGAAACCTATTTTGCACATTTATATCCGGTGTGAAGTATAGCTGATGTGATGATTTGGTACTTAGCTGCATTAATACTATCATCGTCCGTTGCGTCGCACCCTTCTTCGTCCGACGCAGCTTTCAGCGAAGGAGGAGTGCCTTGAGTTCTCTTGTTACCATGAGTATGCAATTTGCTGCGCTCCGATAACTATCGGAGCACTTTGAAAATGACATGGAAACTTTGTGGGGTACGTAACACACTCCCCTCCTTTTTTCAAGGAGCGGGATGCTGGATGAGGCGAATGCCGAATACAGCCGGGGTGGTTTTTCTCGTGCAGGATATAGATTTTCGTTTTTTAGCACTTTTTGAAAAATTGATTACCATACATTTAAAATACATGTCATTGGCAGCGATAGCCGAATGGCATCAACACTATTGCGATCAACTGGCCTCGTAAGCTTTTCACCGAACGACACATTTTCACATTTCCACATTATCGCATTTCCACATTAATTAGGCCAATGAGCCATTGCGCAATTAAGCCATTTAATTATAATATTCTCAACTAAAATCATATCTTTAAGCCATACAAACCACCTTTATTTCCATGATATTACCCGAACAAAAAGCCCGTCTTCTGATAGATGATATGCTTGCAGCATCGGGTTGGGTAATTCAGGATAAGGGCAGTATGAATTTTTCAGCTGGCACAGGCATTGCAGTTTGTGAATATGATACCGACAGAGGCCCCGCCGATTACATCCTGTTCATTGATAAAATCCCTGTTGGTGTAATAGAAGCCAAAAAGCAGGACGAAGCCCAGAATATTACCGTTCACGAAGAGCAGTCCCACGATTACGCAAATTCAAAATTGCGTTGGTTCAAAGACAATCAGCCCCTGCCTTTCGTGTACAAAGCACCGGCTCTGTAACCCGCTTCACCGACTACCGCGATCCTAAACCACGTTCCCGCACCGTATTTTCTTTCCATACTCCGGCAACACTCCGCGAATGGTACTATCAACCCGATACTTTACGTAAACGCCTGCAGCACCTCACGCCACTGCCTTTGCAGGGGCTTCGGGATTGTCAGTTCAGAGCAATAAATAACCTGGAGGCGTCATTTGCAGAGAATAAACCCCGTGCCCTCATACAGATGGCAACCGGCGCAGGCAAAACATTTACTGCCATTACTACCATATACCGCCTGCTGAAATACGCCAAGGCAAAACGCATTCTCTTTCTTGTGGACACCAAAAACCTCGGCGAGCAGGCGGAAACCGAATTCATGGCTTATACCCCGGTGGACGATAAGCGCAAATTCACCGAACTATACAATGTCCAGCGCCTCCGTTCTTCGGTAGTGGATCCCAACAGCCAGGTATGCATCTGCACCATCCAGCGGATGTACTCCATTCTCAGGGGTGAGGAACTGGATGAACGCGCCGAAGAAACTTCACTCAACGAAATCAGCGCACAGCAGCGCCCCAAAGAAGTGGCTTACAACCCCAATATACCCATTGAGTTTTTTGATTTTATAGTGATAGATGAGTGCCACCGCAGCATATACAATCTGTGGAAGCAGGTGCTCGACTACTACGATGCATTTTTAATAGGACTCACCGCCACACCCGATAAGCGCACCTTTGGCTTCTTTAACGAGAATGTGGTAAGCGAATACAAACATGAGGACGCCGTAGCCGATGGTGTGAATGTAGGCTTTGAAATATTCACCATTGAAACCACCATTACAAAGCAGGGCGCGAAAATCGAAGCCAAAGAATTTGTGGACAAGCGGGAACGCCTCACCCGCAAACAGCGCTGGGAGCAGCTCGATGAAGAAATAACCTATGGGCCCACCGAACTGGATAAAAGCGTAGTCAACCCCAGCCAGATACGCAACATCATCAAAGCATTCAAAGAAAAACTGCTAACCGAAATATTCCCCGGCCGCAACGAAGTCCCCAAGACCCTCATCTTTGCCAAGACCGACAGCCATGCTGATGATATCATACAGATAGTGCGCGAAGAGTTTGGAGAGCGCAACGATTTTTGCCGCAAGATCACTTACCAGGTTGCAGACCCCAAGGGTGTGCTGCAAAACTTCCGCAACGAATACTATCCCCGCATAGCCGTAACGGTGGACATGATTGCCACCGGCACCGATGTAAAAGCCATTGAGTGCCTCATCTTCATGCGCGATGTCCGCAGCCACAACTATTTCGAGCAGATGAAAGGCCGCGGCACCCGCACCCTCGGTAAAGACGAACTGCAGAAACGCAGCCCTTCTGCGCAAACCGCCAAAACACACTTTGTAATAGTAGATGCCGTAGGCGTCTCCAAATCAGTAAAGACCGACAGCCGCCCCATGGAGCGCAAGCCCATGACAAGCCTCAAAGATCTGCTGCACTTTGTAATGATGGGCAATAAGGACGAGGATGTAGTAACCAGCGTAGGTAATCGCCTCAACCGCCTGGAAAAAGAAATGTCACCCGCCGAAAAGGAAAAGTTCACACAACTCTCCAACGGAAAAACCATCAGCCAGGTCATCCACGAATGCTGGGACGCCTTCAACCCTGATGTAATAGAGGCAAATTCATCTGTCATCCTGAACGAAGCCATAATACGGGAAAAGGAAAATCCCTTTGTCATGGTGAGCCCCGCCGAACCACTGACAAAGGGATTTTCCGAAGCTGAGGCAAGAGCCGAAGCCCAAAACCAACTGCTCACCAAAGTCTCCGACACCCTCTCCGCCCCCCTCATAGACTACATCATAAAAGTGCGCCAGAGCCACGACCAGGTCATTGACAACATAAACATAGACACCGTAGAATTTGCCGGCTGGGACGGCAAAGCCAAAGAAAATGCCGAAGCCCTCGTAACAAGCTTCACAGAATACATAACAGCCCACAAAGACGAAATAACAGCCCTGAGCATATACTACAACCAGCCATACAACCGCCGCGCCGTTACCTTCCAGATGATAAAGGAACTCCTCGAAAAGCTCCGGCAGGACAAACCCATACTCGCCCCTCTGCGGGTATGGCAGGCATACGCAAAGCTCGACAACGTAAACCCCAGCAGCCCGCTAAACGAACTAACCGCCCTCGTAGCCCTCATACGCCGCGTAAGCGGCATAGACCCTGTGCTGGTAGCCTACGAGCAAACCGTAAACAAAAATTTTCAGAAATGGGTATTTGGCAAGCAGGCAGGAACACTTAAATTTAACGACGAACAAATGGAATGGCTGCGCATGATAAAAGACTTCATTGCCGACAGCATCCACCTCCAGAAAGACGACATAGAACACCTCAGCCCCTTCGTTGACAAAGGCGGATTAATGCGTTTTTATAATCTCTTTGGAGATAATTATGAACAAATAATCGACGAACTAAATGAACAATTAGTAGCATAAAAAAGAGAAGAGAAGAGAAGAGAAAAGAAAATGAAACACAGATAACATGAGCAGATAACACACTCCCCGCCTTTTTTCAAGGAGGGGCGGTTGGATGAGGCGAATGCCGAATACAACCGGGGTGGTTGGACTCGTGATAATTATGAACAGATAATAGATGAACTGAATGAACAAATAGTAGCATAATCAATATCATTTTCCTGAAATCACGAAAATGATAAAAACCAATAACAACAATACTTTCGACCATTTTCGTAACATCACGAAAGTGGTTAAAAAAACAAGACGGAATTCAAATGAGCAGGTCGAATAACAAGGACAGATAACACACTCCCCGCCTTTTTTCAAGGAGGGGCGGTTGGATGAGGCGAATGCCGAATACAACCGGGGTGGTTGGACTCGTGATAATTATGAACAGATAATAGATGAATTGAACGAACAACTTGTTGCATAACCAAACCATTTTGCTGACATCAGCAAAATGGTTAAAACCAATAATAACAATACCTTCGACCATTTTCCTGACATCAGGAAAATGGCAGTAAAAATGATAATCAGTAAATCAGGAAAATCACGATTAATCTGAGGTTCAGACATTTTTGGAGATAACATACAGATACCACACCTGAACAGTTAGTAGCATAAAAACCAGCGTATGCAAAAAGAAATAATTAACCAGTTATTTGAAAAATTTGAACATGCCTGCCATAATATTGAAGATATAGAATGTTGGAGTGCAAGGGAGTTGCAGGTAATCCTGGGATACAATCGATGGGGGAATTTCACAAACGCCATAGAAAAGGCAAAGAAAGCATGTGGAGTAACTGGGGAAGCGGTTCCCGACCATTTTCGTGATATCACGAAAATGGTCGGTTTGGGCAGCAACGCCCAACGCGAAGTTACTGATATCGCCCTTACAAGATATGCCTGTTATTTAATTGCTCAAAATGGAGATCCTGCGAAAAGTGAGATTGCTTTCGCGCAAACCTATTTTGCCGTTCAAACACGTAAACAGGAAATTATTGAACAACGTCTTTTAGATGTTGACAGGGTTTCTGCCCGGGAGAAATTGACAAAATCAAAAAAAAAACTTTCCGGCATACTATATGAGCGGGGAGTGGATAGCGCAGGTTTTGCGTTAATAAAATCAAAAGGCGACCAGGCGCTGTTCGGAGGATTCTCTACAAATGATATGAAGCGGAAATTAGGCGTACCAGCCGCTCGTCCCTTAGCCGATTTTCTGCCCACCCTTACCATAAAAGCAAAAGATTTCGCTAATGAGCTCACAAGCCATAACATTGTAGAAAAAGATCTGAAAGGCGAAACAAAAATAGCCAATGAGCATGTGGAGAATAACACTGCTGTGCGGAGAATATTGCATGAAAGAGGTGTACGTCCCGAAAACCTGCCACCGGCAGAAGACGTTAAAAAAATCAGTAGAAAACTCGATGGAGATGAAAAGAAAATTGTAAAAGAAGTCAAAAAGAAAAAATAGCAAAAACCAATCTTACAATCCTTTAATCCCAAAAATCCCAGTTCAGACAATCACACATAATGCTAGCAACTCAAGAAATAAAATTAGAAAAGAATACTTTCACAAACTGGAAGCAGGTGAAGCTTGGAGAGATATTAAAAGTAAAGAGTGGTGAAGGGCTTACAGCATTGCAAATGAAGGATGGAGGTCAATATGCAGTATATGGCGGTAATGGAATAAATGGATATTTTGATAAATACATTGTTGAAGAACCAACATTAATAATCGGAAGAGTTGGAGCAAAATGTGGCGTTATGCATGTTACAAAACCAAAAAGTTGGGTAACGGATAACGCTCTAATGGTAAACTTTGATAAAAAAAGAGTTGACCTGAAATTTCTTTATTGGACACTAATAGTTGCAAACCTGAATAAGCTCTCAGTTAGTACGGCTCAACCGGTAGTTTCGGGAGCCAAAATTTATGCAGTTGATGTTCTTCTCCCCCCTCTCCCCGAACAACACCGCATCGTAGAAAAAATCGAAGAACTCTTCAGCGAACTCGACTACGCCATCACCACCCTAAAAACCACCCAACAACAACTCCAAACCTACCGCCAGTCTGTCCTCAAACATGCTTTTGAAGGGCATTTTACAGGAGGGATGAAAGGGTGGAAAGTTGATAAAGTCGGGAACCTTATCGAAAGAATGCAATATGGTTCTTCCGAGAAATCAGATGAAGATGCTAGCGGAATACCTGTCTTAAGGATGGGCAATATTCAGGATTCAAAAATTGAATTTGAGAATTTAAAGTACCTTCCCAAAAACCTAAAAGATGTAAATGACTATCTGCTTAATGAAGGCGATGTTCTTTTTAATAGAACCAACAGTGCTGAATTAGTTGGGAAAACAGGGATTTATAAAAAGGGAATGCCAGAGGCCGTCTTCGCTTCTTATTTAATTAAAGTAGTAACCAATAGAAAGGAGTTGTTACCCGAATATTTCAACTACTACATGAATTCACATTTCGGGAAAAAATTTATTAAAAGCGTAGTTTCTCAAAATGTTGGACAAGCAAATGTAAACGGCACAAAATTAAAGGGCATGGATATTCAATTGCCTAAACCAGATGTGCAAAAGGAGATCCTTAACGAAATCGAAACCCGCCTGTCCGAATCAGATTATTTATTACAAACCATTAATCAGCAACTCATTCATGCAGAGTCCCTGCGGCAAAGTATCTTGCAGCGGGCGTTTAGCGGGGAATTATAATTGTCTGAACTGGGATTTATAAGATTCCAAGATGATAAGATGCTAACTTTGCAAATTTAAAAACATGTATTATAAATAATTTTAACAACAATCTTAAAATCCATTAATCTCAGAAATCCCAGTTCAGGCAATAAAAGACAACAATCTTAAAATCATTGAATCCCAAAAATCCCAGTTCAGACAAATAAAAAATCCAAGTTCAGACAAATAGTTTATTAATCTAAAAAATAATAAAATGATATACGGAGACATCACTCACAAAATTATAGGTTGCGCAATGAAAGTGCACAGCATCTTAGGTAGCGGTTTCCAGGAAGTAATATATCAGAGAGCATTAGCCATAGAAATGGAAAAACAAGGTTTAGGCTATGCACGTGAAATGGAAATGACAATTTTTTATGAAGGAATTGACATTGGCACCCGCAGAGTTGATTTCTTTGTAGAAAATAAAATAATGGTGGAATTAAAAGCATTAACCTCACTCGATGATCAGCATTTAGCTCAATGCAGGAACTACCTTGAAGCCTATAATCTACCCGTAGGTTTGCTAATCAATTTTGGCTCAAAAAGTCTGGATTATAAGAGAATTTACAACACTAAACATCCCGAAGTAATTAATCAATCATCCAAATAAACAGGATCATCAACAAAAATCTTAAAATCCTGTAATCCCAAAAATCCCAGTTCAGACAAACAGTTATAAAAATGATATTACTTTTACATAATAAACCATTAATGTCATGTACAGGAACGAATAAACCCGAAGGGTTGGCATTATTATAGAAGAATTAATTATTTAGGTGCAAAACCCCGAAGGGTGACATAATTTATTCTAAGGCAAATTGAACAAACCATAATAAAATGGACACTTTAAAAGTAAAAAATTTCGGGCCAATTAAAGAAGCCAACGTTGAGTTTGGTGATCTCACATTACTCGTCGGGCCACAGGCAAGTGGTAAAAGCATTCTTTTACAGTTGATGAAGCTGATTGAAGACGATGGTTATATTACTAATACGCTGGTTAAAAATGCGTACATCTGGAACGACAACGCTGAATTCTTGGACAGGTATTTTGGAGAAGGAATGTCACAAATATGGAATGATAAAACTAAAATTACTGTTGATAGCGAAGAATTCAGGATTAGTGATTTAGCGAAATTAAATTCGGATGAATTGGGAAATGAGCGTGAGAATGTATTTTACATCCCTGCACAAAGAGTACTGACACTTGAAAACGGCTGGCCAAGGACCTTTAAGAGCTTTAGTGTAAGTGATCCGTTTGTGATAAAGAATTTTAGCGAATCAATGAGGCTCTATGTGGAATTGGGCGGGAATGTTATTTTTCAGGAAGGTCAAAAGCCTCTTAAAGAAACTGAATCTTATAAAGATATATTTTACTCCGGTGAAATTGAGTTGGATAAATCAGGGCCAACAAAAAGAATAGTTCTTAACATAAATAGTAGCCGGTTGCCATTTATGGTATGGTCAACAGGTCAAAAAGAGTCCATGCCACTACACTTGGCTTTTATTTTTCTAAAATACCCTTCTTTGACTTTAACTGGCGTTAAAGACATTACTGTTGTCATTGAGGAGCCGGAAATGGGATTACATCCTGCCGCGATAAAATCAATGATAGTTGACTTTTTATACTTAATTAGCATTGGATACAAATTGGTAATATCCACACATTCACCAATACTCTTGGAATTTGCCTGGGCAATACAAATATTGAAGGAATGCAATTCAGGTTCCAAATCGCTATTTGAACTTTTTGATATTAAACAAAGTGATGCTCTTGAACAGGTATTCGAAAGAGCTATGACCTCTATGCGCTTCAAAACCTATTATTTTGATAAAGAAGACGGAGGAATAAAAGATATATCGTCACTCGACGCAGGTAGCGAAAACCCTGATATTGCAGAATGGGGTGGACTATCCTCTTTTGCCTCAAGGGCTTCAGAAATCGTTTCAAAGAATGTTAATCTACATGAGCAAAGTATATAAAAACGCGGTTGAGAATATCCCCTCGGTCGCCAAATGTTACAAAGTTGGTTTACGTGCTTTAGGCGCGAACAGTAGGTATGTTACCATAGCCAATACTTCTGATTTAAATGGAAGCGTTTTTTTAGATACCTGTCTTAAAGGTGAAAATATATGGGATTATTCATTTGGCTATAACGATGAGTCATACTACATGGAGGTCCATCCGGCATATACTAACGAGGTCGATACAGTAATTGCAAAATTCAAGTGGCTAAAGAATTGGTTAAGTAAAGATGGAGCATCGTTAAACGCTATTAATGTACCTACCCCGTTTCATTGGATCGCATCCGGTAAAGTTTCCATTTCACCTCGTTCTGCTTATGCCAATCGTTTGGCAAGAGCAGGTTTGGCAATGCCAAAATCACGTTTAGTCTTAAAATAAGAATCTTAAAATCAATTAATCCCAAAAATCCCAGTTCAGACAAAAAAGCACAAACCAACCAAATGTCCGCAAACCAACTAATATCCAAGATCTGGAACTACTGTAATACTCTTCGTGACGATGGCATGGGCTATGGCGATTACCTCGAGCAGCTTACCTATCTGCTATTCCTCAAAATGGCAGACGAATACAGCAAGCCGCCATTCACAAGGGATACTCATATACCACCCGGCCTTAGCTGGGCTACATTGGTATCAAACAATATTGCAGGCATTGATCTCGAAACCCAATACCTCCTCATCCTGCAGCAGCTCGGCAGGCAGGAAGGTATGATAGGCCAGATATACTTCAAGGCGCAGAATAAGATACAGGATCCCGCAAAGCTGTTCAAGCTGGTACGCCTCATCAATGAAGAAACATGGGTAGGTGTGGATGTGGATGTAAAAGGCGAGATATACGAAGGATTACTTGAGAAAAACGCGGAAGATACCAAAAGCGGTGCGGGTCAGTACTTCACGCCCCGGCCCCTCATACAGGCTATGGTGGCATGTGTACGCCCGCAGCCTATGAAAACCATTGCAGACCCTGCATGTGGCACCGGCGGTTTCTTTCTCTCTGCTTATGATTATCTCAGCCATCAGAAATTAGATAAAGACCAGCGCAATTTTTTGCGGTACCATACCTTCAAAGGGTGGGAGATAGTGCCAAACACCGTCCGCCTCTGCCTCATGAACCTGTTCCTGCACAACATTGGCGACCTCAATAGTGAGCCGCCCGTGTCCCGCAACGACAGTTTGATCAGCAAGCCCTCGGAAACATTCGATTATATTCTTGCCAATCCGCCCTTCGGCAAGAAAAGCAGCATCACCATCACCAACGATGAAGGCGAACAGGAACGCGAAAGCCTCACCTACCAGCGCGATGATTTCTGGGCAACAACCAGCAACAAACAGCTCAATTTTGTGCAGCACATCCGCAGCATGTTGAAGGTGGACGGCAAGGCGGCGGTAGTAATACCCGACAATGTGTTATTTGAAGGCGGCGCCGGGGAAACCGTAAGAAAAAAACTACTCGAAACCACCGACCTGCATACCATTCTCAGATTGCCTACCGGCATATTCTATGCGCAGGGCGTAAAAGCAAACGTCGTATTTTTCGACAACAAACCAGCTGCCAAAGAACCCTGGACAAAAGAAGTCTGGATATACGACTACCGCACCAACATTAAGCATACCCTGAAAACCAACCCGCTTAAAAAAGATGACCTCAATGAATTTATAAACGCATACAATCCCGAAAACCGCCATAAAAGAAAAGAAAACGACCGTTTCAAAAAATTCACCTACGAAGAAATAATAGCCAGGGACAAAACCAGCCTCGACATTTTCTGGCTCAAAGACGACACCCTCGCCGACCTTGACAATCTCCCGGACCCCGATGTCCTTGCACTCGACATCATAGAAAACATCGAAGCCGCCCTCAGCAACTTCAGAAGCATAGTAGAAAAATTAAATAAATAAATAAAGCCGGATGGTGTGGCACGCTTCAAAAACGTGCCACACCTGTGCAGAACATATATCCCGAATTGTTGCAGCCCTAACGGGGCGCATATGATGTAAAATTTTGAATTGCTACAAAGCTTTAGCTCCTAACGGAGCATTCCGGCACATCCCAATAATACAAAGGGTGAAGCCCTTAAATATCATAGCACAAGGCATCGCCCTGTGGCCATAACAGGGAGCATTCCACATTAAATAAAAATAAATAATCCAAAATATTTGGAATTGTCAATAATGGTGTCTATATTTGTCCCTGAATTTGAATATTATGACAATAAAATTTAATATTATAAAATTACAGTGCGCAAAGAATGCGCAACAGAGCGCAAAGAATGCGCAAGAATTTGAGCACAAAATTTCACTAACAAATTGATTTTCAATATAAAACTGCGCAACAATCACAAAAATAAAAAAATCAAACTAGAATTGCGCAATCCGAAAATGGCAATCATTAAACAATCCCAATTCCAAATTACCAATTCCAAATTCCGATAAAAACTAATTTCAAATTCCCAATTCCTTCTTCATCATTTTTTAACCTTTTGCCTTCAAAACGTATCAATTAAAAATCCTACCTTCGCCGCAAAATTTTAAAAACCATGAAATTTAACTCTTCCGGAATAACTGATGAACTAATATCCACCAGCAAAAAAATAGCCAAGGGATACGAAACATTGCAGGAAATTGATACTGTGGAAGTTGGGATGACCCCTAAGGAACTGGTATGGAAATGTGACAAAATTAAAATGTTTCACTACCTGCGTGAAACGCCTGCCAGGTGTGCTACACCGGTGCTGGTATCGTTCGCCATGCTGAACAGGCATGATGTGCTGGACCTGCAGCCCGACCGCAGCCTGATGAAGAAACTGCTAGATGAGGGCCTGGACATATACATTATGGACTGGGGCTATCACGATAAGTCGGACAGGTACCTGACGATGGAAGATTATATTGACGGCTATATGAATGACGCCATTGATTTTCTCCGTAAACGTCATAATACCCAGAAGATCCATAAAATGGGTATCTGCCAGGCAGGGACTTTTTCTATGATCTATGCGGCCTTATACCCTGAAAAACTGAAAACGCTCACTACTTATGTAGCGCCTTTTGATTTCTCGGATACCAGCTGTATGCTTTATAAATGGCCGAAATACATAGATGTGGACGCCATGGTTGACGCTATGGGCACTATACCCGGAGAAATGATAGACAGCGCTTTTGGTATGCTGAAACCCAGCATGAACATACATAAGTACATTGGAGTGCTGGATTCTTTGGGCGATAAAGAGAAGCTCCTTAATTTTCTGAGAATGGAAAAATGGAAGTTCGACCTTCCTGCCATTCCGGGAGAAATGTATCGTAAATACATAAAAGACCTGTTCCGCGATAATAAACTGGTGAAGGGAGAATTTGAGTTGGGGGGAAGAAAAGTGTCGCTTAAGAATGTAACCATGCCCTTCCTTAACATATATGCTACCGAGGATAACATAATTCCTAATGAAAGCACTAAAAGTGTTATGGAACTGATTGGTTCAAAAGATAAGAAAACATATGCGTTCCCCGGTGGGCATATTGGTGTATTTGTAGGTGGCAAATCGCAGAAAGAGCTGGCGCCTAATGTGGCTCAATGGGTAATTGACAGATGCTAAGGTGAGTGCGGAGAATGAAGAGCGGAGAGCGGATTCACGGATACTATTGAAAGGTGCGCGTAAAGCGTACCTTTTGCATTTAATTTTGATTACTGTACAAGCGATAAATTAGTGAATAAAGAGTTTCTCGCAAAGGCGCCAGGACGCAAAGCACTATTGTTGATAACAGGTTACTTATAAAAATCAAGACCGCAAAGACGGCGAATGAATAAGTCACAATTTTACCCATTGTGAAGAATATACACTTATTGGTTTTACCTTTTTTACTTTTGACTTAAAAAAACGAGATTGATCACATATTCTTACAAAACAAAGTCGGTGGAACTTCCCGGCAACTGCAATATTTCCTATGTGGATGAAGGCGCCGGAGCGCGTACATTGCTGTTTATTCATGGCCTTGCCAATTATGCACTGGTATGGAAAAAGAACATTGACTACCTGAAACAATATTACCGGTGTATTGCTATTGACCTGCCCGGTAATGGCCTGTCGGATAGAAATGACCACAATTTCAGTATGCAGTTTTTCGCGGAAAGTGTTAATAATTTTATCCAGGCGCTGTGGTTAAAGAATGTATGTATTGTTGGTCATTCTATGGGCGGGCAGGTAGCTATGACTACGGTAATAAACTACCCGAATTGCGCCAACTCATTGATACTATGCGCACCGGCGGGTTTTGAGGTGTTTTCGTCTATGGAAAAAACAATGTACCATTCTACATTACAGATCCTCGACTTTATTTCATCCGATGAACATAGTTTGCGCAACACTATACAACATAGTTTTTATCGTCCCCAGGCCCAGGTAGAAAATATGATCTCAGAACTTATAGGGATCATGAAGACTTACAAGCCGAACTATTACAGGAAAATGATTGAAGCCTGCATTAAAAGCATGATAGAAGATTCCGTATTTGACAAACTTCACTTAATAAAACAACAAACTTTAGTGCTGTTCGGGAAACAGGATGCGCTGATACCAAACAAACTGATACATCTTATCTCAACAGAAAGACTTGCTGCGGAAGCCGTGGGGAAAATCAATGGGGCTATTCTTAAGATACTTCCTGATTGCGGGCATTTTGTGCAATGGGAAAAAGCAGATGATGTAAATAAGTATATTTCTTCATTTCTAACACCAAACGCTTCCAGCTAAATTAAAGTGGACTTTTTATTGGCAGATTATAGTATGCAATAATTGAAAAATTGTTTTATTTGCAATCAAAATAATTTTTGTTAAAATCAGAGATCCTTAAGAATATCAATAATTAAAGTAGGGTTTCTTTCAAAAATTCTATGATGAAAAAACTGATATCGATTATTGCCTGCTTCATAGCATTGAGTGTAAACGCACAGCCAGTTAAGGACACAACGAAAGACAGGCCAACATTGAAGAATGGGAAAGCTGCTAAGGATGGAAAAACGACGAAGGATGAACAAGCAGCTGAAGATTTACAACCTACCAAAGAAATAGTTTATAAAATCCACAAAAGGCAATCAATGGTTGAAACGGAGTGGTATAGTGCCGTCATCAGGCCAATAAAACCGGAAAAAGATGATTATAAGGCGTATTGCAGGTATATAGTAAAAGAGATTTGGGAAAAGTCGAAGACAGATAAATTAGTCATTGTAATTTATGATGACAACATAGCTTATTATACGTATGAAGGTCTTAGCTCAGGGCATGTATTATCTAAAAGCCAGGCCAGTTTTGTTTATCAGCATATTATAGCTGTATATGATGGTAAAATTGATGACCCCAAAAAGGGCGAAAGTTACCAGTTAAATTTTTATGAGGAAGCCGAGGGTGATTTAAAAAAGTATAAAGAACACGAAACCTATAAGCTTGATTAAGTAGTTTAAATCGCAATGCAATCTTTTCAATTCAATAGCAGCATTTTCAACTGCAACAGAAGATTAATTCTTATTAAATTTTTGTAGCAAACATAAATATCCCCACAGGCATCTGAAGATATGGCTGCCAACAAGTCGCGACTGGATTTTTATGTTTAGTCGTAGCCGAATGCATTCACATTATAGGGCTTTAATGGAATAAATCATCAAGTAGAGTTTCTAAAATAATTGATTTTTTATTTAACGATAAAATTATATTATTAATTTATGCGAAATTTAAAATATAAATTACACATAAGAAATTTACATCTACAGTATTGCAATTTATTTATATTTGTTTTTTGGTGGCACAATAATTGTATTTTGTTTGTTTGTCAAAAGTCACAATATTTATTAACATATCAGTAACATTATTTTATTGTAAATTAATTTTTAAAAATACTAACTTTATCAATAATTTCATACAAGTAATTTCTTGTAATAATATTTTTTCACCTTAAAAACTCTTTTTATGAAGAAGACTTTCCTCTTTCTTGTTTTCGGTTTATTGAGTATTACCACATTTGGACAAACACTAGTTACAGAAGGATTTGAACATGCCGGAGTATTTCCTCCTTCCGGTTGGCTCAGCACTGCATTGCCAACATATAACTGGGCTTCGGTAACGGGAACCGGAGGTTCGCCAACTACTACAGGGCCTCATGGAGGGACCTATTACGCTAAATGGGCATCCTACTCTTATTGTTCGGGTAACGCCATGCTTGTAACTCCGGTCGTTGACTGGTCAAACAGAGGAGGCGTCGCTACAACGGTCACAATTTGGTGGTGGCGTGATGGGGTATCTTATCAGGGAGACCTGACTGAAGGGGTTACGGTTTATGTTAATACCGCGCCTAACATTACTGGCGGTACGTCCATTGGCTTTGTGCCAAGAGCTTCCAATGTCGCCATTTCGGGAACCGTAACAGGAACTTCGATGCCCGGAACAGGAACCTCAGGCTGGTATCAATATACATTTACGGTCCCTACTACTTTTAACACATCTACCAATTACTTGATATTTTATGCTTCAACCCAATGCGGTGACAACTGCTACATGGATGACATCGCATATACGACTTATCCGGGCTGTGCAGCACCAGCTATTTCGGGTGCTTCAACTGCATGCGTAGGAGCAACAATGCCCTTAAGTGATGCAACTACGGGCGGAACATGGACCAGCGGCACAACAACCGTTGCTACGATTAACTCAGCTACTGGGGTAGTTACAGGTGTAGCTACCGGAACATCAAGTATTAACTATGTTGTAGGAGGATGTTCTGCATCTAAAACAATAACTGTAAATCCTTCTCCAGTCGCAACAGCAACTGCTACTCCAAGTGTTATTTGTTCAGGTGGTTCCACATCTTTAAATGTTACGGCAACCAATCCGGGTGCTACTTATGGTGTAAGCAGTATTGCATATTCCCTTGCAAGCCAGACAAGCCCTGCAACTGCCACCTTTTCAAGTTATGATGATGGAACAACTGCCGTCAGCCTGCCTTTCACGTTTAATTATTTTGGTACCAATTATTCTACGATTAATTTATGTACAAACGGATATGTACAATTGGGGGGCGCTTCTACTACATATTCTGTGGCCGCTTTCCCATCTTCTTTGGTACCCGGCGCTATAGCATTATTCTGGAGCGATCTGGATGTGTTATCCCCCGGCGCAATTACTTATTCCACTGAAGGAACAACACCCAACAGGACATTCGTAATAAAATACAACCAGGTATCACCTTGCTGCAGCTTTTCTGATTCTTACGATGGCGAGGTTATTCTTTATGAAACTTCTAATAATATTGATATACTGGTAAGCAAGGCAGCCTCGGGCACACATACCTGTGGTGTTCAGGATGCTTCTTACACTACAGGGGTAACACCACCAGGCCGTAATGCGGCGAGTTATTCGGTTACCACTCCTGAGGCCTGGCGGTTTTCAATGCCTGCGCCATCTTTTGCATGGACGGCTGATGCTACGCTCAGCTCCACCACAATTGCTAACCCAACGGCAAGTAGTTTATCATCTTCCAAAGTTTATACCGTTACAGCAACAGCCTCCAATGGTTGTAAAGGGCTAACGACCGTATCAGTAAATGTCAGCCCGTCGCCTGCTCCCCTTACTGGTATTGCAAGCGTTTGCCAGACCGGAACTACTACACTGACTTCAACAGCAGGCGGTACATGGGCCAGCAGCAACAGCGGGATTGCCAGTGTCGTTACCGGGACAACTACTACCGGCATTGTTACAGGGGTAGCGCCCGGTTCTGCAACCATAACATATTCATTCGGGTCCAGTTGTTATGTTACTATGAATGTTACCGTCCTGGCAACCGCCCCGGTAACAGGCCCTTCATCTGTGTGCCCTGGATTAACTATCTCTTTATCTGACGCTTTAACAGGCGGTACCTGGACTTCAAATAATACAAGTCTGGCTACGGTGATCCCTTCAACAGGAGTAGTAACAGGTATTGCGGCGGGTTCGCCTTCTATCATTTATACGTTACCTAATGGTTGCCCAAGAAATACGGTCATTACAGTTAATCCGCTTCCTGCACCTTTTACGGGATCAACAACTGTTTGTAAGGGACTAACAACTGATTTAACAGAAACCTCTACCGGTGGCGCCTGGAGCAGTTCATTAACTACGGTAGCTACGGTGGCTGTAACGTCAGCCACAATTGGCACGGTGACCGGTGTGGATGCAGGTACTGCAACAATAACCTATACATTACCTACAAGTTGCATCATGACAACCTCTGTATTAGTTAATCCATTGCCTGTGCCTATTACAAGTACAGGTGGTTCGTGCGTAACTGATCCGGTTAATCCAACAGTTACCCTTGTTGACGGTACCAGCGGCGGATCATGGAGTGTGAGCAATACTGCTCTTGCGACTATTATTTCTTTTTCCGGCCAGATTACAGGAGTAGCTCCGGGCGCACTGACAGTAACTTATACATTGCCTACTACTTGTCTGATCACTACACCTTATACCATCAATCCTCTTCCGGCAGCAATTTCAGGTACTCAGGTTTTATGTTCAAACGCAATAACTTACTTAACCAATACTTCAACCGGAGGTATATGGTCAAGCAGTAATGCCGGACTTGCAACCGTTGGTTCCGGTACAGGTATAGTTTCAGGTGTATCGGGACTCAGCAATCCTGTTATTTCCTATACATTACCTACAGGCTGCCTTGCGCTGTCAACTATCACTGTTAATCCAGCTCCGGGAACGACCATAGGAAATCCCAATGTTTGTGTAAACAGCACTACTACTTTAACTGTAGGTGGCGGTTGTACGTGGACAAGCAGTAATCCGGGACTGGCGACAGTTTCCCCCGGCCCATCCACCTCAGCCGTTGTTACCGGTGTAGTAGCGGGCAATCCGGTAATTACTTATACATTGCCTGGTACAGGCTGTTTCGGCACCACAGCGGTTACAGTAAATCCATTACCTGTTGCAATAACAGGACCTAACGGTGTCTGCTTTGGTTCAACAATAACCCTAAATGATGCTACCACGGGTGGTGTATGGTCGAGCGGCACACCTGCTACAGCTACAATCTCGGGAAGTGGTGTTGTTACCCCTGTGCTGGCAGGCGGCGGCCCGGTTACTATGAATTATACCTTAGGCACAGGTTGTAAAACAACCTACCCGGTAACTGTTAATCCTTTACCTGTTGCCTATCCGGTAAGCCCTGGCGGCACTTCGGGTTATTGTGCCGGGACTACGGGCATAGATGTTTACATGAGTACTACTACAGCTGGAGTCAATTACCAGTTATTAATTGGCGGCATACCAACCGGTTCTGCTTTACCTGGTGGTGGGCTGGTTGATTTCGGTATCCAGACCACAGCCGCAGCCTATACGGTAGTTGGTACAAATGCCACTACAGGTTGTGTTAAAAATATGACGGGCAGCCCGGTAATAGGCATAAACCCGGCTCCTGCTATTTATAATTTAAGCTTTATCGGAGCCAGCAGCAATTATTGCGATGTTCCGGGCGCGGGTGTTGATCTTACCCTGAGCGGCTCAACGCCAGGAGAATTTTATACGTTATTTTTAAATGGAGGTTATGTAATGAGTATGGTAGGTACCGGCGGAATACTTGATTTCGGGCCACAGTCTATATTAGGTAAATATACGGCAATGGCAGATAACGGGACCTGCCAAAGCAATATGACAGGCAGCGTTACCGTTGGCAAGAATCCGCTTCCGCTTCCACAGACAGTTACGGTACAAGACTTAGGATTAGGAGCAGGTAACTTCTGCGCCAGCGGCACAGGTGTGCATATAGGGCTTATGTTTGCAAGTACCGGTGTTGATTATCAATTATGGGATACAACGGCCAATATATTATTAAGTACTGTTTCAGGCGCCAATTCAAGTCTTGACTTCGGGGCCTGGTCAGTGCCATCAGGATCTACTCATGTTTTTAATGTAGTCGGTATCAACTCAATTACCAGCTGTTCTGATAATATGAATAATTATGTCAGTGTTACCAGCATTCCATTACCTACAGTTTATTCGGTATCTGCGCCATCAGGCAGCAATTACTGTATCGGAGGCAATGGTGTGGATATTGAATTGAACAGTTCTGATAATGATGTCAATTATCAATTATATAATGGAAGCGCCTGGGTGGCTTCATTGCCAGGTACTACATCTTCACTTTATTTCACAAATAATAAAACTGCCGGTATTTATACAATAGTTGCTGTTGATGGTATTACAAAATGCGCAAGCACTATGGCAGGCAGCGTTAATGTTAATACTTATCCTGCACTTACGATTTATACTTTAACCGTTGATGCGCCGGGAAGCGTTTGCACCGGCGACTCTCTTCATGTAAGGCTTAGTGGTTCTACCCCGGGTATTAGTTACAAGTTGTATAATAATCTGACGCTGGTTGATAACGTAACAGGTACCGGGGCGCCGCTTGATTTCGGTAAATGGGCAAACAGTGGTACTTATACCGTAGTTGCTGAGAATATGATTACTCTGTGTACCAGCAATATGATTGGCAGCCCGACCATAACCGTCAATTCTTTACCGTCAGTTTATGCTGTATCAGCAACAAACAGCGGTAACTATTGCGCAGGTGGTACTGGTCAGCATATCAATTTAAGTTTCTCTGACATAGGGGTTACCTACCAATTGTATTTTGGTGGTACAAAGATCGGAAGTACGGTAGCCGGTTCTGGCGCATCTATTGATTTCGGAACGTTTACTGCACCAGGTACTTATACTGTAACAGGTGCCAATAGCCTTACAGGTTGCACCAGCAATATGTCTGGCAGCGCAGTGATTACCATCAATCCATTACCTTCAGTTTATACAGTAACAGGTGGCGGCAGCTATTGCGCGGGCAGTACTACAGGTGTTCCTGTTGGTTTGACCAATTCACATACAGGTATCAATTACCAGTTGTTTAATGGCGCTGCACAGGTAGGCATTCCGCTGGTGGGTACGGGCTATGCATTGAATTTCGGATTACAAACAGCTACGGGATCCTATACAGTAGCAGCTACTGATGCAACTACCGGATGTACTTTGAATATGAGTGGCAGTAAAGTAATAACCATTGATCCGTTACCTAACGTTTATGCAATGACCGGTGGTGGAGCGTATTGCGGCGGCGGCACAGGCGTGCATGTTGGTTTGAGCAATTCTACTACAGGCATCCGGTACCAATTATCAAATGGAGGCACACTGATAAGTACATTAACCGGTACCACAGGTATGCCGCTTGATTTTGGGTTACAAATTGCAGCAGGCGCTTATACGGTAACTGCATCTAATCTGCTTACAAGCTGTGGCAGCAATATGACAGGCACTACAACTGTAGTAATTAATTCAGTACCCCTTGTTTATACAGTGAAGGGCGGCGGTAGTTATTGCGCAGGTGGGGCAGGCTCACCTGTTTACTTATCAGGTTCAGAACCAGGAGTCAACTACCAGTTGTATAATGGCGGTACACTTTCCGGCAGTCCTGTTATGGGTACTGGTACAACACTTAGTTTAGGCTCACAGACAACTGCGGGTACCTATACAGTAATTGGTTACAATGCAGGTACTGGTTGCAGCACTAATATGACCGGCAGCACTACTGTAAGTATCAATTCCTTGCCAGCTGTTTATACAGTTACTGGCGGAGGTACCATGTGTGCAGGCGGAACAGGATATCATATTATTCTGAGCGGTTCAGCAACAGGTATTTCTTACCAGTTATTGAATTCAGGTTTAGGAGTTAGTACCAAAACAGGAACCGGTGCAGCACTCGACTTTGGCGCTCAAACAACAGGAGGAACTTATACAGTAACAGCTACCAACACAACAACGGGATGTGTAAGCAATATGTCAGGCAGCGGTACGATAGTTGTAAACCCTGCTCCTGCTGCATTTGCAGTGACTGGCGGCGGCCACTATTGCGCGGATGCTTCAGGCGTTCCTGTTGGTTTGGCAGGTTCCGTACCAGGGATCAACTACCAGTTATATAATGGTGGTACACCATCTGGTATGCCGGTTGGAGGAACAGGCACAATACTTGGTTTTGGCTTACAAACTGCGGCCGGCACTTATACAATTACCGGCACAGATATGACTTCAACATGTACAGGCAATATGACCGGCAGTGTTGCTGTAGCGGTTGACCCGATGGTAACGCCCTCAGTAAGTATTACAGGTACAGATGGCACTGCATGTATCGGCCAGCTTACTAATTATACTGCAAATGCAGTGAATGGCGGTACTGCTCCTTCCTATGTATGGAAAGTAGGTACGGCAACGGTAAGTATGACCGGCAGCTACAGTTATATTCCAACAAACGGAGATGTAGTATCTGTAGCAATGACCAGCAATGCAAATTGTGCATCACCGGCAATAGTAACTACTTCGGTAAAAATGAATGTGATACCTTATGTAATGCCATCAGCTACAGTAGCAACAGACCCTGGTAATACAATATGCCAGGGTACTCCTATAACATTCACAGCTACACCGGTCCTTGGCGGTACAGCGCCTGGTTATTCCTGGTTAATGAATAATGTGTTTGTGGGAACAGGATTAAGCTATAGCTACACACCAACTACAGGAAATAATGGCGATGTGATTACCTTTATGCTTCGCAGCAACGAACGTTGCCGGATGATGGATACCGTATTCAGTGAACCGGTAGCTATGAATGTTGACGATGCAGCAGCTCCTGTTGTTACGCTTCAATCGCACCTTGGGAAGATAGTAGGTGTAGGCCTGGTGGATACTTTTACTGCTATATTAGCTAAACCTATACCTCCTGGAACCTATACCTTCCAATGGTTTATAAATGGTTCAGTTGTAAATGGGGAGACGATGCCAATATTCATCAACCACAATGTTTTCAATAATGATAATGTAAGTGTTATTGTAACAAGAAATGGCGCTTGCGGCAATCAATCCGGAACTGGCAAGGTAACTGTTCAACTTCATAATCTTGGCGCAACACTTGTTACATCAACAGGCAGCAATATAAGTGTATTGCCAAACCCGAGCAAGGGTGAGTTCACTGTTAAGGGTACGCTCGGCACATCCAATGAAGAAGAAGTATCTCTGGAAATAGCTAACATGCTTGGGCAGGTTATCTATAAGGATAAGGTGATGACACATAATGGCAACATCAATGAACACATCCGGCTCAGTAATACACTTGCCAATGGCATGTATATATTGAACCTGCATTCAGATAGTGCAAATGATGTATTCCATATTGTGATTGAGCAGTAAAATTTATAAGAGCAGAATAAATAAAAATAAAGGGCTGGTGCAAAACACCGGCCCTTTATTCATTACTGCTTTCTGCGTTCCAGATGAGTTGTTCCAGGGAGGCGAAGGCAATAGAAATTTATCTAAAGGAATAAGACAGCCGAACCACGTAAGAGAACTACTTGTTTGAAGATAGGTTGGAAACCGAAAGTAAAAGACAAGAGGAGCTGCGCCTCAGATGCAAGGACTAAAGAGACCGCCCTGAGTAAAGAATGCAAGGAGTATGCTGGAACAGATTTTAAGCAGATGGAACATTGACAAAGCCCTTGAGCAGGTAATGCGCAACAAGGGCGCAGGGGGTATTGATGGTATGCAGACCGATGAACTTCGCGACTACCTGAATGCCAACTGGCAAAGTTTACTAGCTAAGATATTGGAAGGCAGCTACAAACCAAGCCCTGTGAAAAGGGTAGAAATACCCAAACCGCAGGGTGGAACGAGAATGTTGGGAATACCAACGGTACTGGACAGGTTGCTACAACAAGCCATAAGCCAATAGTTAATGCCAAAGTACGAGGAACAATTTTCAAATTACAGTTACGGCTTCCGTCCCCACCGCAACTGCCAGCAGGCAGTAATGCAGGCACAGGCATATCTAAACGAGGGTAGGTAATGGGTGGTGGAGCTTGACTTAGAGAAATTTTTCGACAAGGTAAACCACGACCGGCTAATG
>CAISOH010000220.1 GCA_903887005.1 uncultured Bacteroidota bacterium
AAATATTATATGACAAAATTTGGCAAGGAAATAATCAACTGTTCGCAAAAAGTCATAAACATGGTTATGGTTCCAGACTTAGCTAAAGCAGCTTAAATATTCTGCCAAAAAGTGCAAAGATTTTACTTTTAAGGTACTAAATTGCATAAAAAAATTACCATTTATATTATATCATCCTCCATTTCTCCAAAGGACATTGAAAAAGCAAAAGCAGTAAGTTACGTTTCCGACTATATCATTAAACCACTTACCAGGGAAAAATTTTTAGAAATGCTGAAAACAGTATAACCGTTTCAATTACTTTTTTGAACTATTACATTGATTTAAGCCATACATTATGTCATTTACTACTCATGGCGTGAAAGCCAATTTGCGTGATTATAAAGAGTAAGCATTGAAAGTAATTTCCTCTGTTTTATCAAGTCCTTTTCCGCCTTCTGCTCTTTTTTATTTATTCCTACATAAGGTTTATTTACATACACTAAATTAACATTAAATATTATGCGAATACCCGCTCTTGGCATAGTTCTTTCATCTCTCTAACGATATGATTTTCGTAAACATGCTAAAAATAAATTTTATGAAAAAGTTAATAATAACAAAAGCAACCTGGGCTTTACTGATATCCGGAAGCGTTATGTTAGGAGCCTGTCAAAATAGTAATACCAGTTCTACAGGACAGAAAACCGATACTACTACTAGTTTATTTTCCTGGTTCGGAAACAAGGCAGATAACACCAGAGCAATGACAACTCCGGCAACCTTGACTCCTGACCCTAATACTGTTGCAGCTAATACGACAACAACGTCCACAAATACTACAACAATTACTACTGAAACTACAACCGATAGAAATGGATGTGTGGTGGCACAGAAGCCTGCGTCTCATAGGATGGCTTATGTCCATAGACATAGATCTGTCAGAAAATCGCATAAAATGACAACCAGGACAGAAGAAAATGTTGCCATAACCGAACCGATAGGCTTGCCGGTAGCCCATGATGAGGAAATTGTGAATGTAGAACCGAAAGAGCAACCGGCTATTGAAACCCAAACTGAATACACAGGTAATATACCTGCCACTGCTCCGGTTGTCAAAAAAATACGTATGGTACATTTTGCACCGGAAGTAGGTGGTAATCTTAATAATCTATACAGATTATCAAATGATTATCAAACATCGAATTTGCCGAGAGGAGGCTTCCATGCAGGCATTATGATGAATATAAGATTGGGAGACCGGTGGTCTTTAGAACCCGGGCTTAGATACATTATGAAAGGTAGTTTGACTAATAGCAGTTATTCAGACCCCATATCAGCGACTTCTTTTGAAGAAAGAGAAAAGCTTACCTTCCATTACATAGAATTACCTCTGAATCTGATTTATAATAGTCTCGATAGGGAAACTGGTCATTTTATGATTGGGGCTGGGCCATATATTTCCTACCTGGCAAACGCACAGGATAAAACGAAAATTACAAAGACCACATCAGATGGCACTTCAGTTACTGAAGGCCAGCACAGTTTGTCAATAGGCGATCCGAATACCTATGGTAATGTCCGTTCTTTTGATGCTGGTTTAGGTGGTTTTATAGGTTACCAGATGCATTCAGGTGTATATGTTAAAGCAGGTGGAGAGATGGGCTTGCTTGATTTACAGAAGAATACCCATAGCCTCGGTAATTTTTATGACCGCAATTATAACTTCCTTTTATCTTTAGGTTATATGATAGGTTATAACAAATAGTAGAGATCATTCCCCATTTTAAACTGGCCGCTCCTATGAAGAGCGGCCAGTTTATTTAATAGTTTTTTAAAAAGTAAAATATACTGTAGTAAAAAAGCGCACCTTGTGAGATGCGCTGCAATTATTCTATAAACTTCCTGGTTGTAACTTTTGACTTAACGCTTACACGACAAGCATCGCATCTCCATAACTGAAGAATCGGTATTTTTCTTTGATGGCAGTTTCATACGCCGTCATCATAAGGTCATACCCGGCAAAGGCACAGGCCATGATCATCAGGCTTGTCTTTGGCAAATGAAAGTTAGTGATCAATGAATCCGCGATAGAAAAACTGTATGGAGGATGTATAAATACATTCGTCCAGCCTTCTTCCGGTTTCAGGAAACCCTGTGCGGTCACTGCGCTTTCCAACGCACGCATAGTAGTGGTGCCGATAGAGCAGATATGGCGCTTGTCTATTTTCGCCCTGTTCACCACACTGGCCGCGTAATCGTCCACCTTAAAATATTCCGCGTCCATTTTGTGCTTCGACAGGTCTTCCACCTCTATCGGGCGGAATGTGCCGAGGCCTGTATGCAAGGTTACTTCTGCGAATTTCACGCCTATTATTTCCAATCTTTTTATCAGTTCACGGCTGAAGTGCATACCTGCTGTGGGTGCAGCTACCGCGCCTTCATACTTGGCGTAAACGGTCTGGTAACGCTCTTTATCCTCTTCTTCCGGTTTGCGCTTGATGTATTTTGGCAGCGGTGTTTCACCCAGCAAATCAAGCATATTCCTGAATTCCTGTTCCGTACCGTCAAAAAGAAAACGGATAGTACGACCGCGTGATGTGGTATTGTCAATTACTTCTGCTACCAGCTCATCATTATCTCCAAAGTACAATTTATTGCCTACACGTATCTTACGGGCCGGGTCCACAATCACATCCCACAGATTGTTTGGTTTATTCAGTTCACGAAGCAGGAACACTTCAATTTTAGCGCCGGTCTTTTCTTTACGGCCATAAAGGCGCGCCGGAAAAACCTTGGTATTGTTGACAATCATTACATCCTTATCGTGAAAAAAACCGAGGATGTCTTTGAAAACTTTATGTTCTATTTTGCCTGTATCACGGTGAATAACCATAAGGCGGCTATCTTCACGTTTTTTGGCGGGGTGTTGCGCTATGAGATTTAGTGGTAAGTCGAACTTGAATTGCGACAACTTCATAAAGGAGCAGAGATTGTTTTAAAAAGGTTGCGAAATTACATAAAAATAACCACAAACTTTGTATTTTCAATTTTCTGATATTATTTTAACAGGTTTTTATCTTGCATGGTGCTCAGCGACTGTTTTTTATTTTTCGGAAAATTACGTTCAGTATATTAATAAACAATAAACACTTACGACTTATTTATTATTTATATATTTATTGTAAATAAATACAACTTTATGAAAAACCTTAC